>CAVCWF010000013.1:0-10997 GCA_963605945.1 Lachnospiraceae bacterium | reverse complement strand
GCGTAGAACATGTATATCGCCTGCGGGCAGTTAGGCATGGCGATGGTGACCTTGTCGCCCTCGCGTACACCGATGGTGCGCAGGCTGCGCGCGCATTTTTCGATGTTGGTGACCATTTCGCGGTAGGTCGTGGAGCGCCCCATGAAGTCGAAGGCGATGTTGTTCGGATATTCGTCCGCTATCTTTTCGACGGCCTCGAACATGGAGCCTTGGAAGTACTCAAGATGAGACGGCACGTCGCCGAGGTTCTTTATCCATGGAGTTTTGGCGGTGATTTCCAATGTGATTGCCTCCTGTCTCAGTATTCCACCTCAGTGGAGAAGGGCTGCTCCAGCAACTCCGGATTTTCCAGCAGCTTTCTAAGCAGGCGCACGGTTCCGGAGTAATAGAAGCCGTCGCCGATGCGCTCGTCCAGCGTCAGGCCGAGGTCGAGCACGGGACGCACGGTGCAGCTGCCGTCCTCGTGCCATTCCGGAGCAAGATGCTTCTTGCCGATGACGCCGAAGAAGGAGTTGGTGCCCCAGTTGTTGAGGTGGTGATATCCTGCGTCAAGGCCGATGGAGCCGAGATTCGTCAGGAATATGGATGCATAGTTGGGGTCGGTGCGGATGAGGTCGTAGGGAACCTTGCCCTTGCGGTCGAGCTTGAAGAGAATCTTCACGACGAGGCGCAGCAGCCAGCTTGGCAGACGCATGAGCTTCTGCATGAAGGCGTTGGAGTTGTCCTCAACGTCGGTGCGGCGACACTGGTAGATCTCCTCAAGAATGGACGAGTGCAGAGTGTCGATAGTGTCGTCGCCGGTGTAGCGTTTGTAGGCAAGACCTTCGGAGGAGCTGTCCGCAAAGCGTTTTTTGACGACGAAGGCTACGGAGATGTGGTCACGCTGATATATGCGGTTGCCGGAGATGAAGCGGTTCATGCGTGGACGCAGCACGAAGCACTTGACGCATGCGGCGAGTATAACGTGGAAGTAGCTGTATTTATCCTTTTCAAGCCCTGCGTTTTTCTTTGCGAGGAAAGCGTCCATCGGGCGCAGGTCGATAGACTGTTCTATAAATGCCTCGTTGTCGGCGCGGTTGGGGAAGAGATATGCCATAAACGAGTTCATTGCGGGGACTTCGTCGCGCAGCCAATAGCCGTCAAAACGGTCGCCGCGCTTTTTCTGTCTGTTTTCCAATGTAAATCCCACCTTTCCGCGTAACAGTATAAAGCCTGACTGACAAAAATGCAACAAAATTTTAAAGTAAATTAAGGGTAAAATCTTAATTCTGTGTAAAAGGCACAGTTCCGCGTATACGGGTACTCCCACCAGCCGTGAAAAATGCCCGCCGTACCCCTTGCACGGCGGGCATTTTATATGGAATTACCACTTGTTTTCGACCTTCTCGGCGAAGCCGGGGAAGTCCCTTACCTCGATGACTCTGCCGTCGTCAAGCACGGCCTTGCCGGTGAAGCGGCCGAACACCTGATGCTGGTCGGATTTTATCAGCTTCACGTCGGTGCAGGCGGCGCGGTCGAGCACCGGGACGAAGTCCATCTCGAAGCGCCCGTCATCCGACGTAAACGTCCACGGGGACATGAAATCCTTCTCCCCGCCGGGGATGTTGAACTTCACGGCGCTTATCTTGTGCGCCTTGCCGTCATAGAACAGCATGTTCTCGCTTGCGGCGGAGGTGTCGCCGAAGCCGTAGCCGATGTTCCAGCCGAAGGGAACGCCGTCCACCTGATACGACGCGCTGCCCCAGTACCATGTGTTGTGATACGTCCAGACGCCGCGCCCCCAGTCGAGCACCGCGAAGCTGTCCGACGGGTCAAAGACATAGGTTTCCCCGTCGTACACGACCTCGCCTTTGGCGCGCATACAGTTTATCTTCTGGTTATAGTAGAAGTGGCCGGGCTTATCAAACGGAGTGCAGATGACCATGCTCTCCTCAGGCTCGTCGAACAGCTCCACGCGCGCGTATATAGACCCCGAGGGGCCGAATTTCTTCATCTGCGCGATGAGCGTACGGTGTCCGCTGCCGTCATTTTTAAATGTGATGCTGTGCCCGCTGCCCGCGTGATGCACGTCGCCGACGGCGGAAGTCTCCGGCAGGCGGAGCTTGCCGAGCGGCATGAAGCTCATCGGGCTTGTGGTTATCTCCCAGCCGTTTTCAAAGTCGAGCAGGGAGATGGAGTCAAGCCCCATGTAGCCGTTGTCGTCCACGGTGAGCGCGAGGGCGAAGCGGCCGTTGTTGACAAGGTAGTAGTCCCATTCCTTGATGCGCATTTTGCCCGCCTTGATGTCGGCACGGCGGTATACCGGCAGCAGCTTTTTGGCGTAGCCGGGCTCGGTGAGGTTTCCTTTGGAGTCAAGCAGGGGAATGGCGCGGGTGATCTCGTGCTGCATGTTCTAAACTCCCTTTCGCGTCCGGATATCGCTCCCGGCAAAGTGCAGCCAGAGAAATTCGCCCTCAAGGCGGGAGCCTATCTGCGGACTGTATCGTTTTGTAAGCTCCTCTTCGGAGCAGTTGGTGCTGATTATCATTTTCCGCCGGTTGACAAGGCGGGTGTTTATAAGGGTGTAGAGCGCGCTGACGGACATCGGCGTGACCATCTCCGTGCCGAGATCGTCGAGAATCATCAGGTCGCAGTCGAGCATACGCCGTACGCGCGCGGAGGCGGCGTCCGCCTCGTCGGGATCGCGGGAGAACTTCTGCTTCTCAAAGGCTTCCAGCGCGGAGACAGCGGAATCGTAGCACACGGAGTAGCCCTTCTCCGCCACGACGCGCGCTATGCACGCCGAAAGGAAGGTTTTGCCCAGACCGGGGCCACCCTGAAACAGCAGGTTCGAGGAGACGTTCGGGAAGTTGTCGGCAAATTTACGCCCCGCGTCGCGCACTATGCGCATCGCGTCGCGCGGGATAACGCCGCTTCGCGGGTCGAGCCTGTCGCTGTACAGGTTCAGCTCGAAGCGCTCGAAGCACTCGCTGCCATTCTGCATCAGTACGCCCAGTTCTTTAGTCAGCTCGCGGTTATAGAGCTTGTCAAGGCAGCGGCACACGCCGCCGTTCAGAACGCCGGTATCGCGGCAGTCGGGGCAGGAGTAGATGTCGTTCAGATATTCCACGCTGTACCCGTTTTCGACCAGCAGCTCCGCGCGGCGCATCTGGCAGTCCAGATTCTCGCGCTCAAGCGCGGCAAGCTTCTCCTTCATGTCCGCCGGGCGGGAGATGGTTATGCGCACAAGCTCCGTCATCTGCTCGCGCATCTCGCCGTCCAGACGCTGTATCTCCGGTACGCGGGCGTATACCTCGGCCTGCCTGCGGTACTGCTCGGCCTGATTTTCGCTTTTGATGTCCTGAAGCCGCAGACGCGCTTTGGCCAGCAGCTTGCCGTCATATGCCATGTGTTGCACTTCCTTATCAGAAAATGGGGGTAGTTATATCTTTTCCAGTACGGACTGAAGCTCGTCCATGTCTATCGCCTTGCCCTGCGCGGCGGACTGCTGCGGGCGGCGGCGCGGATCGCCGGATTCTATCTCTTCAGCGGAGTGCAGCCCCTTCTCGTGCCACGACTGCATGATCTTGTTCATGTAGCTCCATTTCAGCGCGCCTGTGTTCGTGATCGTGCGGTCATAGCCGATGGCGAGCGCGTCCTCATCAAAGCCCATGTCGAGCCATGCGGAGAGATACTTCGTCTCCGTCGGCGTAAGCTCGCGGCCATGGATGCCGACCGCCGCCTTCGCGCGGCCAAGCGCGTCGCGCCGCTCGCGCTGACGGCGTATGTACTCCTCGGCCTGATCGAGCGTCAGAATCTCTTGATGTACCCAGTTATAGGCTTCTTTCTCGATATTGCGCATCGAGGGGCGGCGCGGGTGATCGGGGGTGGACTGCTCGCGGCAGCGCGCGACGCAGTAGTTTATGAGCATCATTATGACCTCAGGCGGAAGCGCCAGATAGTCATATATCCCGAAGAGCGTTTTCATCTCGACGCTTGATAGCGTATGCATCAGCGCGGTCTGCGCCTCGGCGACGACGACGGCAAACTCCCCGTTCTCCTTGCAGCGGCGCACGATATCCTCAGAGCGGTACTGCGGTATCTCGTCCGGCGGGGGGAGCTTTTCCTCCTTCGCGGCGGCCTTTGCGGGCGCGGCGCCGTCCGGCATCAGCCCCATGCGCTGGAGCTTTTCCGCCGCGGCGCTTATTTCGCTCATCGTGCGGCAGAGGTCGCGCGCGGCGGCGTCAAGGTCGTGCCCGCCGCGGCGCACCATGTAGATATACAGCAGCGCGACGTCCCCGTCGTGCGCGGAAATGAGCTTGTCCGCGATGGCGGAGGATATTGAATTTGAGCGTTCCTGACCTGACATAGGGCTTTATCTCCGGTTTGTTCACGAAAAATTTTGATTGGGTACATATTATACCATCAAAATTAACTTGTCGCAATAGGTATATATGTGCTATAATCTACTCTGTATTATAATGCAAGAGGTATGAGCAATGATAGAACTTCTGTCCCCCGCCGGCTCTCCGGAGGGCGTTATCGCCGCCGTGCAGAACGGAGCGGACGCCGTTTACATGGGCATGGGCGCGTTCAACGCCCGCCGCGGCGCGAAAAATTTCACAGATGAGGAATTCGTGAAGGCGGTGCGCTACTGCCATGTCCGCGGCTGCAAGGTCTACGTCACGCTCAACACCCTCGTGAACGACCGCGAAATGCGGGACGCCGTCGCCGCGGCGAAGCTCGCGTCGGATGCGGGCGCGGACGCGCTCATCGTGCAGGATCTCGGCATGTCCTACGCTATCCGCTGTGCGCTGCCCGATATCCCGCTTCACGCGAGCACACAGATGAGCCTGCATAACCTCGCCGGGGTCGAGGCCGCGGCGGAGATGGGAATCACCCGCGCCGTGCTTGCGCGCGAGCTGTCGTTCGAGCAGATAAGGTTCATCACCAAGAACGCCTCGATAGAGACCGAGGTGTTCGTTCACGGCGCGCTCTGCTTCTGCCATTCCGGCCAGTGCTATATGTCCGCCCTCATAGGCCGCCGCAGCGGCAACCGCGGACTCTGCGCACAGCCCTGCCGCCTGCAATACAGTCTCGGCGGCCGCATGGACGACCATCCGCTCTCGCTGAAGGACAACTGTCTTGTAGACCAGATACGTCGGCTCGAAGAAGCGGGCGTCGCAAGCCTCAAGATAGAGGGACGCATGAAGCACCCGGAGTACACCGGCATAGTCACCGGCGTATACGCCAAGGCCATCCGCGAGCAGCGCAACCCCGATAAGGAAGAGATGGAGCTGCTGGAGAAGACTTTCTCCCGTCAGGGCTTCACTCAGGGCTACTTCATCGGCGACAAGCTCGATATGTTCGGCGTGCGCTCGGAGCCTGACAAGGACGCGGACAAGATATTTGCAGCCGCCCGCAAGCAGTACGCTGAGGGCGAGATGCGCCGCGTGCCCGTGCATTTTTACACGGTGCTTGAAAAGGGAGAGCATATCAAGGCCATCGCCTTTGACGACGACGGGCACAGAGCCATTGCAACCGGCCCCGTGCCGGAGCGCGCGAAGCGTCAGGGACTTACGGAACAGTATCTGACCGAACAGATGTTCAAAACCGGCGGAACGCCCTATAATTGTATTGAGAACAAGGCCAAGGCCGAGCCGGGGCTGTACCTGCCCGCGTCCGAGATAAACGAACTGCGCCGCAAGCTGATCGCCCAGCTCTCTGCGGAGCGCGAGAAAGCGCCCGAACGCAGGACTCTGCGCATCCCCGCCCCTCCCGTGAACGTCCCCGCGATATCCGACCCCGCGCGCATATATCAGGTGCGCACGGCGGAACAGCTCACGCCGGAGCTGGCGGCGCTGAAGCCGGACTATATATATTTCCCCGCCATGGAGCTGGCGGAAAACTTTGACCCGCTGCGCCCGTTCATTGATAACGGCGCGCGCCCCGTCGCCGTGATGCCGCGCGTTATCACGGACGACCAGAGCCGCGAGGTCTATGCCGCGCTTGAAAAGCTGTTCGACTACGGCGTGAACGAAGCGCTGACCGGGAATCTCGGCCATGTGTTCATCGCGCGTCAGGCGGGTATGAAGGTGCGCGGCGACTTCGGGCTGAATGCCTTTAACTCCTATACATTGCGCGTATTGCAGGACGCGGGCTTCATCTCCGCGACGGCGTCCTTTGAACTGCGCCTTGCGCAGATAAAGGCCATGGCCAAGCCCATCGACACTGAGCTTATCATCTACGGCCGCCTGCCGCTGATGGTGTCCGACCAGTGCATCATCCGCCAGAGCGCGGGGCGCTGCAACTGCCAGACTCCCGGCCAGCTGTCCGACCGCATGGGTTCGGTGTTCCCGGTCGTGAAGGAGTTCGGCTGCCGCAACGTGATCTATAACGCGCATAAGCTCTATCTTGCCGACAAGCGCGACGATTTGTACGCGCTCGGCCTGTGGGGACTGCGTATGCTGTTCACTACCGAAAGCCCACGCGAATGCGTCGAGGTTGCAAAAGGCTACCTCGGCCTGACCGATTATAAGCCCAACGTCCTGACCCGCGGCCTCTATTACCGCGGCGTGGATTAATAAATACAATAAGAAGGTTTTTGCTATGTCCATCGTATTGGCGTCCGGCTCTCCGCGCAGAAAAGAGCTGCTGGAGATGCTCGGCATTGAGGATATGAAGATAATCCCCGCGAAAGGGGAGGAGATACCGCCCGAAGGCGCGGGGCCGGCAGAGCTTGTTGCGGCTCTTGCAACCGCGAAGGGGCGCGAAGTCGCGGCGCAGTGCGCGGCGGACGACGTTATCATCGCGGCGGACACCATCGTCTGGCACGACGGGCGCGTGTTCGGCAAGCCGTATTCCCGCGAGCAGGCTGCAACGATGCTGAGAAGCCTCTCCGGCAGGGCGCACGAGGTGTATACCGGCGTCATCGTCATCAAAAACGGCCGCGAAGTCAGCGGCGCGGAGCGCAGTGTTGTCCACTTCCGCGAGCTTTCCGAGGACGAGATACAGCGTTATATCGACACAGGGGAGCCTATGGACAAGGCCGGAGCGTACGGCGCGCAGGGTAAGGCGGCGCTGTTCGTGCGCGGCATTGACGGCGACTTCTTCAACGTCATGGGTCTGCCGCTGTGCCGTCTCGGCGCAATGCTGAAGGAACAGGGAGTGGTTCTGCTTTGAAAGAATATCTGAAGAAAAACGGAATACGCATAGGCATAATCGTGGCCGCCGCGGCGCTCATCATCGGCCTTGGCTCCGCCGCCAGAAACGGAAAAATAAGCCTGAGCCAGAACGCCTTCGGCATATTCAAGTCGCCTATACAGAAGGCTATGAGCTCGACGGTCAACTGGTTCAACACCATTTACGGCTACCTATTCGATTATGATTCGCTGCTGGCGGATAACGAATCGCTCCGCACGCAGCTTGCCGAAGCGCAGCAGGCCGCGCGCGACGGCATCAGCGCCAGCGAGGAAAACGTGCGTCTGCGCGAAGCGCTGAACCTGCGCGCGAAGCACACCGACTATGAGCTGGAGTCGAGCAAGGTCGTCCTTTGGTCGTCGTCCAACTGGTCGTCCTCCTTCACAATAAGCAAGGGCGCATCCAGCGGCATCGAGTACGGCGACCCGGTCATCACCGAGTACGGCGCGCTGGTCGGGCAGGTAACGGAGCTTGGCGAAACGTGGGCCACCGTCAGCACGCTTATCGACGTTGATATGTCGGTGGGCGCATTTGTCGGCGACACCGGTACCTCCGGCATGGTCATGGGCGAGTTTGCACTGATGAAGAACAAGCAGGCGAAGCTGACCTTCCTTGCCGACGGCGCACAGATATTTGTCGGCGACGAGGTGCTGACCTCCGGTCAGGGCGGCGCGTTCCCGCAGGGACTCGTCATCGGCACGATAACCGCCGTGCAGACCGAGGCGGGCGGCCAGATAGAATTTGGCCTCGTGCAGCCCCAGTGTAATTTCGAGTCGCTGGTGCAGGTGTTCGTTATTAAGAGCTTTGAAGTGGTGGAGTGAGCCTTGAAGGAGATTTTACGGAAAATTAAGCCCCGCCGTCTGATGTGGTACGCGGTGTTCCTGCTGCTGACGCTGGTCCTGCAGAACATGGTGTTCCCGCAGATACGGCCGCTCGGCGTGTGCCCGATGGTGCTCCCGGCGGCGGTCGTCGCGGTGGGGATGTTTGAAGGAGCGAGCTGGGGCGCGATATTCGGCCTCGTGCTCGGCATATTCGCGGACATGGACTATGTGGAGAACACGGTCATGTTCACGCTGCTGCTCCCGGCACTGGCGTTCTTCGCGGGCTTCGTGTCGCAGTTTTTCATAAACCGCCGCTTCTTCGCGTACATGGGCGCGGCCTTTGCCGCGTGCCTTATAACCGCCGTCGTGCAGATGGTCGGAACCGCTGCGTCCGACGGCTGGTCGGCCTCAATGCTCGTTACCGTCGCATTGCAGACCCTGTGGTCGCTTCCGCCCGCCGTGCTGGTGTACTTCCCGCCGGCGAAGTGGATCGAATGAGGAATTACCTATGAGAAAACTTATAAAACCCGGACGAATAACGGCTCTTGTGGTGATGCTCGTGGCGCTGCTCGGAATATACGTCTACTTCCTGTATCAGGTGCAGATAGTAGAGGGTACCGAGCGCTACAACAGCGCGACCGCGATAACCAAGGAAACCAGAACCGTCACCGCTGCGCGCGGCAATATCCTTGACCGCTACGGCCGTGTGCTTGTAAGCAACAAGGAGTGCTACAACCTCGTTATCGACAGCACGAAGCTGTTCGCAAACGACGACCCGAACGAAGTCATCCTTGAGCTTATCGAGATGGTGCGCGGCTTCGGCGACACTTATACGGACGATCTGCCCATAACGACGGAGCCGCCGTTTGAGTATACCGACATGACCGAGATACAGCGGACAATGCTGGAAGCCTACTTCGTCGACAAGGCATCGGATTTTAAAGATGCCGGGCTGCCCGAAAGTCCCTCCGCAGTTGAACTGATGAGCTATATGCGTACGCGCTACGGCATCTCGAACGAGTATTCCGCCGAGCAGATGCGCATGATCGCGGGTCTGCGCTACTCGATAAACGTCCGCTACGCCGTCAATACCGGCGAGTACGTTTTCGTTCAGGACGCGAGCATGAAGCTCATAAGCTCCATCCTTGAAAACAAGCTCAACGGCATCGAGGTCAAGCGTTCGTTCACGAGACAGTATCACACCGAGAACGCAGCGCATATCCTCGGCTACGTCGGCCTGATGACGCAGGAGGAGTATGAGAAATACTCCCTGCTCGATTACGCGAACGACGCCATGGTCGGTAAGGACGGCGTCGAGAACGCCTTTGAGGAATATCTCCACGGCAAGGACGGCGAGGTGGAGGAGACGCGCAACGCCTCCGGCACCATCCTCAGCACCGTCTATACCAAGGAACCCGAACCCGGCAGCAACGTCTATCTTACAATAGATATCAACCTTCAGGAGGCCGTCGAGCGCGTACTGGACGCGGGCGTGAACGCCCTCATCAGAACGCGCGAGAACGAGAAAATGGAGCAGACCGCCAAGGGACTGTGGACATTTGAGGACGGCAAGTATGAAATAACCGGCGCCGCCGCCGTCGTCGTGAACGTAAAGACCGGCGAGCCGCTCGCCATTGCAAGCTGGCCGACCTACGACGTCACGACCATTATCGAGAACTACGCCGACCTTATGAAGGCGGAAAACACCCCGCTCTTCAACCGCGCGCTCATGGGCGCATACGCCCCCGGCTCCACCTTCAAGCTCTGCACGGCGATAGCCGCGCTGACGAGCGACAAGGTCGACCTTGACACCTCCACAGAGATAAAGTGCGAAGGCGTTTTCACCAAGTACGCCGCCGACGGCTATGCGCCTGAGTGCTGGATCTGGGCGCAGGGCTACACGCACCCGCTTGAAAACGTCACCACCGCTCTGAGAGACTCCTGCAACTACTTCTTCTACACCGTCGGCCATGACCTCGGTATCGACACGCTGGGCGAATATGCCCACGCGCTCGGCCTCGGCGTCAGTACCGGCATAGAGCTTGTCGAGACGACGGGCAACATGTCAAACGCCGCGAACCATATGGACTACGCGGGCAGCGAGTGGCGTATAGGTGATACGCTGCAGGCCGCTATCGGCCAGTCGGACAGCGTGTTCACGCCGCTTCAGCTCGCCGAATACTGTGCCGCCGTTGCGAATAACGGCACGCGCCATTCCGCGTCCATCCTCAAGAGCGTCAGAAGCTATGATTACAGCGAGAAGGTGTACGAGCGGCAGGACGAGGTGCTCAGCACCGTGGAAAGCCCGCAGTACAACTGGGACGCCATTCACGAGGGCATGAAGGAAGTTATCAACAGCCCCCTGAACGAGACGAACTACCTCAACTTCTATGACTGCGCCGTGACGGTCGCCGGTAAGACCGGTACCGCTCAGAAGGGCGAGGGCATCAAGAACGACGGTCTGTTCATCTGCTACGCCCCCTATGAGGATCCTGAGATCGCGGTCGCGGTCGTCGTGGAGCGCGGTCACGCCGGTGCTTCCGTCGGCTTCATCGCGCGCCAGATAATCGACGTGTACCTGAACATCAGAAGTTACAGCAACACTTCCGAGTCGGAAATGTCTCTTCTTAAATAAATCTGATAAAAAATATTGATGTTTTCGGAAAGATTGTATATAATGCGAAACGAAAAACCCAAGTGACTGGAGAACGGAGAATACGATGAATATTGCATTGATGGCACATGACAGAAAAAAAGAGTTGATGGTTCAGTTCTGCATTGCATACTGCGGCATATTAGCGGAGCATTCCCTGTGCGCTACCCATGTCACCGGTAAGCTCGTCTCTGAGGCGACGGGGCTGCCCATCACGCTGTACCTCCATGCGGATCAGGGCGGCGCGCAGCAGATAGGCGCGCGCATCTCCTTCAACGAGATCGACCTCGTGCTCTTCTTCTGCGACCCAGCAAACCCCAAGGGCTTTGACGATATCAACAAGA
>CAVCWF010000012.1:0-5732 GCA_963605945.1 Lachnospiraceae bacterium | reverse complement strand
AAATTCGCAGCTGCGCGAGCTGCGCCGGCGCACGGACGAGTTTGCGCAGGTGACGGGCAGTATGCGCGAGGGGCTTGTGCTGCTCAACGAGCAGGGCTATATCCTCAGCATGAACCCGGCGGCGCAGAATATCTTTGCCGTGGAGGGGGACTGCGCGGGGAAGGACTTTTTGACGGTTGACCGCAGCTGTGACATGAGCGCGGCAGTGCGCTCGGCGATGGAAAGCGGGCATGGCCGCCTGCACGAGCGGCATGGAGGCCGCATCTATCAGGTCGACGTCAGCCGCATAGATTCCGACGGAGCCGCTATCGGCGCCGTTATATTGGTTTTCGACGTGACCGAGCAGGAGAGCGCGGAGCAGATGCGCCGCGAGTTCACCGCAAACGTCTCGCATGAGCTGAAAACGCCGCTTCAGGGCATTATCGGCAGTGCGGAGCTTATAGAAAACGGGATGGTGCAGCCGGAGGATATGCCGCGCTTTGTCGGCCATATCCGCGCCGAAGCGCAGCGGCTTGTGACGCTCATCGGCGATATAATCCGCCTTTCCCAGCTCGACGAGGGCGAAGTGCTCCCGAAGGAGAAGCTTGATTTGCTTGAAGTCGCGCAGAGCGCCGCGGACGATCTTCAGGCCGAGGCGGAGAAAAAGAACGTGCATCTCTCCGTAAGCGGCGAGCCGGTGGAGCTTGAGGGCGTACGGCAGCTCATATACGAGGTTGCCTATAACCTCGGCGACAACGCGATAAAATACAATGTCGACGGCGGCTCCGTCAGCATCAATGTATCGTCCGACGGCAAAAACGCGAAGCTGACCGTGCGCGACACGGGGATAGGCATCGCGGCGGAGGATCAGAGCCGCATTTTTGAGCGGTTCTACCGCGTGGATAAGAGCCATTCAAAGGAGTCCGGCGGCACGGGGCTTGGCCTGTCGATAGTGAAGCACGCCGTCCAGTACCACGGCGGGCGGATATCCATGGACAGCGCGCCCGGAAAAGGAACGAGCATAAGCGTAAGTCTGCCCATTCAATGATATTTGACTAATCGTCTCCGAAGGATTATAATACGGCGTATCGCCGCATATGCTATGGCATCACTGATTTGGAGGACGCCATGAAACGCATATGCACCGTGTTCGCGCTGTGCGCGGTCTTGCTGCTGACAGGCTGCGGCAGCGGGCTTGAACAGCGCTGGGATGAATTTTCCGAAACCGTCTCCGACGCGGACAACCTGAGCTTTACGGCCGCTCTGCGCGCCGAATATGAGGACAAGAGCGTCAGCTTTGAGCTTCGCTATGAGCAGTCGGGCGAGGAATGTGCCGTGACGGTGCTGTCGCCTGAGGAGCTGCGCGGAGTGAAAGCGGTGCGGAAGGACGGCTCCGGTGCGCTGGAGTATTACGGCTTCGCCATCGACACCGGAACGCTGGACGGCGGTCTGACGCCTGTCGGCGCGCTTCCGGCGCTGGTCGACGCGCTGCGCGGCGGCTATGCCGACTGCTTCTGGCGCGAGGGCGACAGCACGGTAGTGCGGCTCATCCCGGAGGACGGCATGACCGTTACCGTGTGGCTCGAAGAGGAGAGCATGACGCCGGTATACGCGGAGCTTGCGTCTGGAGAGCGCGTGACGGTATTCTGCGAAATAGAGGATTGGAAGCTTGGCACGGACAGCGCCTGAATTCCTCGGAACGGAGACAGATATGAACGACTTACAGAAGAGAACATGGGCGGAAATAAACCTTGAGAATCTGCGGCACAACTACCGCGCCATCCGCGCGACCCTGCCTGAGGGCTGCCGCTTTCTCGGCGTTGTGAAGGCGGACGCGTACGGGCACGGCGCACTGCCGGTCTCGCGGCTTTTGCAGGCTGAGGGAGCGGATTACCTCGCCGTATCCTGCCTTGACGAGGCGCTGGAGCTGCGCGGCGGCGGAGTCACGATGCCGATACTTATCCTCGGCCATACGCCGCATGAGTACACCTCCGTGCTCATAGAGCAGAACATCACCCAGACCGTGACCTGCCTTGCCAAGGCGCTGGAGTATTCGGCGGAGGCAGTGAGCCTAGGGAAGACGCTGAAGATACATATAAAGCTTGACACGGGCATGTCCCGCCTCGGCTTCCTCTGCGACGGGGCGCACTTCGAGGAGGGCGTGGATAACGTCATCCGCTCCTGCACACTGCCGGGCATCGAGAGCGAGGGCATATATACGCACTTTGCCGTGTCCGACGAGCCGGGCGAGGACTGCGAGGAGTACACCCGCGCGCAGTTCGCGCTGTTCTGCCGCGTCGTGGACGAGGTGGAAGCCCGCGGCAATATCAAATTCAAAATACGCCACTGTGCCAACAGCGGCGCTGTGGAGAGCTATCCAGAAATGGCTCTGGATATGGTTCGCCCCGGCCTGCTGCTGTACGGCTACGGCGACACCAGCGGCAGAATGGGCCTGAAGCCGTGCATGCGCCTTGTCAGCACGGTCAGCACGATAAAGATCTATGACAGCGGCGTCAGCGTCAGCTATGGCCGCCGCTATGTCACCGAACGGCGCACGCGCATGGGCGTGCTGGCCATAGGCTATGCCGACGGTCTGCCGCGCGTAATATCGAATAAATGCAGCTTTGCCGCCGGGAACGGCTTCGCGCCGCAGCGCGGCAGCATATGCATGGATATGTGCATGATCGACCTGACGGAGCTTCCTGAGGTCGATGTCGGCAGCGAGGTGGAGCTGTTCGGCGAGCGCAACAGCATCTATAAGCTGTCTGACGCAGCTGGAACGATACCGTATGAACTTCTCTGCGCAGTGTCCAAGCGCGTCCCGCGCGTGTATGTGCGGAAATAAAAACGGTACATAAACGCCGTCCCCGTGAACGAAAAGTTCACGGGGACGGCGTTTTCTTATTCCTCAGGGTTCCACGGCAGGGTGACGAACGCAGGCTCATGCCCCATGGCGGGGATGAGCTTATGCAGCACGTCGCTCATCGTAATACGCAGAGTTGAGGTGTTTATGCAGGAATGGCAGCCGAGATATTCGTCGGCGAGCAGGTCGTTATCTATGAGCAGATGTACGCGGCGCTGAGTATCGTTCATCAGCCCCAGCACACTGACGGAGCCAGGCGTGATGTCCAGCAGCTCTTCCATGTGCTCCGCGGACGCAAACGATAGCCGCGCCGAGCCTATCTGCTTTGACAGAAGCTTGGTCTTGAACGGCTTGTCGCCGGGGAGAAGCAGCAGGTAAAACTCCGTTGCCTGCCGGTTGCACAGAAACAGATTCTTACATATCCCACAGCCCAGCACGGACTCTATGCCGTGACAGGCTTCGATCGTGTCCGCGTGCTCGTGGTCGACGCGGTAATATTCTATCCCAAGCGAGTCGAGAAGCGCGTAGCAGCGCTCTTCCTTGTCGATGCGCCTGTCGGCCGGGCGGCCTTTGTGTAGTTCCAGTTCCATATCTTTATCCTATATCTATCTTTTATTTGACGGCAGCCAAATTTTCTGCTGCTCCGCCGCGCGTATGAGCTCGTCACGGAAGTCGGGATGGGCGATGGATATCATCGCGTCCGCACGCTCCCATGTGCTGCGCCCGGCGAGATTCGCCGCTCCGTACTCGGTGACAACGAAATATGCCTGACTGCGCGGCGTCGTGATAATATCGCCGCCGAAGCGCGGCAGCACGCGCGAATGGAGCGCTCCGGCCTTGTCGCGGAATGTGCTGCTCATGCACAAAAATGCCTTGCCGCCGCGGGACATCGTCGCCCCGGTCACAAAATCCAGCTGGCCGCCGGTGCCGCTTATCTGGCGCGTTCCAGCGCTCTCGGACGCAACCTGCCCGTAGAGGTCGGCGTTCAGGCAGCCGTTTATCGAGATCATGCCGTCGTTCTGCGCGATGACGTACGGGTCGTTGACATAGCTGAGGGGCATGGCCATAAGGCCGGGATTGTCGTTTATCCAGCCGTACAGCTCCTCGCTGCCGACGGCGAGCCCATATACGCCCTTGCCGGTGTGCAGCGGCTTGCGGCGGTTCGTGAGCTTACCGGCGCGGAACATCGCAAGATATCCGTCGGAGCACAGCTCCGTGTGCATACCGAGATCGCGCAGGTCAGACTCCGCGATGAGCCTGCCGAGCGCGTTCGGCATACCGCCGATGCCGAGCTGAACCGTCGCCCCGTCGTGAATGTGCGGGAAGATGTGCCGGGCGATCATCGTGTCCGTCTCCGACGGCTCAGGGGGCTGCATGTCCCACAGCGGGAGCCGGCCGGCCTCGACGACGCGCGCCGCCTCGGAGATGTGTATGCTCTCACCCTCGCCGAAAACACGCGGGACGGCCTCGTTTACCTCAAGGATGATGACGTCCGCAGTGTCGGCGATGTCGCGGCATACGCCGGTGGAGCCGCCGAAGCTGAAGTAGCCGTGGCTGTCCATGGGGGAGACGCAGAACATCGCGACATTGACCTTCAGCTGGGTGCGGTAGTACCAGCCTAGGTTGCGGAATATCATCGGAGTGAAGAACGCGCGCCCCGCGTCGCAGAGCTTGCGCTCGTAGCCGGAGCAGTGCCATGTGTGGTAGACGAAGTGCTCCATTTCCGGGTCGCACTCCACAACGGCGAGCGGCCCCGGAGTCAGGTTCCCGCGTATCTTTACGCCGTGCAGCTCGTCTCTGCGCCGGGCAAGCGCGCGGTCGAGCATGACGGGCTTTGCGTTGTTGGATGCGTAATCGACCCAGTCTCCGCTTTTGACAAGCAGCACAGCCTCGTCAGCCGTGCAGAGCTTGGCGCGGTATTCGTCGGAATAGTTCATCTTATCACCTCGGAAATATTTTACGCCGGGATGGACATCTCAGCTTCCAAGCATCCACAGATGCGTTACGCCGAACGCCTCGCGGATGAAAAAGTTCAGGGTTATCAGCGGGTAATCCGTAGCGCCCGCAACGCCCGCCGCAGCGACGCCGAGTATTTTGGATATCTCCTTCGCGCGGTAGAGATGATAGCCGCTGGAGACAATGGCGACATTGCCGTCGGGCTCGTCCCCGCGCTCGCGGATGATCTTGTATGAGAACTCAAGGTTCTCCATCGTCGAGGTCGATTTGTTCTCCATAATGACCCGCTCCGGCGCGATGCCGCGCGCGAGCAGCCAGTCGGCCATTGCCTGCGCCTCACTGATATCCTCACCGTTCCCCTGACCGCCGCTGACTATTGCTGTGGACTCCGGATAGGCTTCAAGATAATCGAGCGCACCCTCAAGCCGGTGCGTCATGGAGAGAGACGGCGTCGACCCGTGCACGGCGGCGCCGAGCACGACGAGGTATTTACGCTCAGGCTCCTTATCCGTGCGGGAATTTGCGATTATCGGCATCTCCACGGTGCAGAAATATATAAGCCCGACGCACACCAACGCCGTCACGGCGCGCCACGCGCCGCGCGGCAGATAATGATGCAGCACTATCAGGGCGGCGATGAAGGCCAACGTGTAGCATATGTACTCGTAGCCGCGCATCGCAAAGCGGAACACCAGCGCCGCCGCCAGCAGCGCGGCAGTCCACAGTACCCAATTCGGTATACTTTTCAGACCGTTCATCCGTTCAGCTCCTCCCACTGTTCGTACAGCCCCAAAAGCTCGTTTTCAAGCCCTTCGCGCTCGGCGGACAGCTCCATGAGCTTCTGATAGTCGCTGCCGTTGGCCTCGGCCTCGGCGTCGATCGCTGCGATCTTGGCCTCAAGCTTCGCAATCTCGCGCTCGGCCTTGGCGATGGC
>CAVCWF010000011.1:0-10787 GCA_963605945.1 Lachnospiraceae bacterium | reverse complement strand
CTTCCCGTACCATCGAAAACGAGCGTGACCGCCGTATGACGATCATGACCACCACGTTCATCCCCTGCGGCGCAAAGGTTCCGTTCATTGCAATGATCGCAGGCGCTCTGTTTGGCGGCAGCGCTGTGGTCTCCACCTCCGCATACTTCATCGGCATGGCCGCGATCATCTGCTCCGGTATCATGCTGAAGAAGACCAAGATGTTCTCCGGCGAGCCTGCTCCCTTCGTTATGGAGCTGCCCGCATACCACTGGCCGACTCTCGGCAACGTCCTCCGCAGCATGTGGGAGCGTGGCTGGAGCTTCATCAAGAAGGCCGGTACCATCATCCTGCTGTCCACCATCTTCGTATGGTTCACCACTTACTTCGGCTGGGTCGAGGGTCAGTTCCAGATGCTCTCTGAGGACCAGATCGACTCCTCCATCCTCGCAACCATCGGCAACGCAATCGCTTGGATCTTCACTCCGCTTGGCTGGGGCAACTGGCAGGCAACTGTCGCTTCCATTACCGGCCTTGTCGCTAAGGAGAACATTGTCGGTACTCTCGGTATCCTCTATGGCGGCGGCGACGGCACTGTTTACCAGACTATCGCCAGCGCGTTCACCGGCATCACCGGCTACTCCTTCCTCGTCTTCAACCTTCTCTGCGCTCCCTGCTTCGCGGCTATCGGTGCAATCAAGCGCGAGATGAACAACGCAAAGTGGACTTGGTTCGCAATCGGCTACCAGTGCGGCTTCGCTTACCTCATCGCTCTGATGATTAACCAGTTCGGCGGCCTGTTCACCGGCAACGTCAATGTCATTGGCCTGATCTTCGCAGTCGCCGCTCTCGCGCTCATCGTCTACATGCTTGCTAAGCCCTACAAGGAAGCAACCAAGCTCAGCAGCGTCAAGTAATTTACCTCTAAATAATATCGCGATCCCGCTGAAAGGAGAGATTTTCAATGTTGGCATGGTTATCAGCAAATATTGGCACGATACTCATAACGCTGGTTTTGATAGCCATAGTTGTTGGTATCAGTGTGTATCTCATCAAGCAGAAGAAACAGGGTAAATCCTCCTGCGGAGCAAATTGCGCGCACTGCGCAATGCATGGCAAATGCCATAACCATTCGTAACACCGGCATGGAGGGGCGGGGCGCGCTTCGCCCCTCCGATTAAAAAAGAAACGGAGGTCAGGGATGCCATATCAAGAAAACAGGTTGTCGGCGTCGGCAATTAAGTATCTGCTTGCCATCTCAGGCCTTTGCAAGGACGGCAAGGGCGTGCGCTGTGTTGATGTTTCAACGGAGCTGAATGTTACCAAGCCGAGCGCTCATCACATGATACAGAGCCTGTGCGATGCCGGGCTTGCCGAGCGCGAGCGCTACGGCGCCGTGTATCTCACCGATGAGGGCAGGGAAGCGGCTGCGCTCTACGGAAGCTGCTATGATGCACTGTTCATGCAGATAAAAAAGGTCGTCTGTGTGGATGACGCGGCCTGCCGCAATGCCGCCTGCGCGGCTCTTGAGCAGGTGGCCGATCAGATGCCGCAGCTTGCGGCACAGAAGGGAGCACAAAATGACTGAAACTGTTGTAATGATAGACGGAATGATGTGCGGAATGTGCGAGTCGCATATAAACGATGTCGTGCGTAAGAACTTCAACGTCAAGAAGGTCAGCTCTTCCCACAGCAAGGGACGCTGCGTGATCCTCTCCGAGGAGCCTATTGACGAGAGCGCGCTGCGCTCCGCGATAAACGCGACGGGCTATGAGGTCAAGAATGTCACATCCGGCCCCGCGCCTGAGAAGCACGGCCTTTTCGGAAGACGGTAATCAATTCCGTCTCCCCCTTCAGGGGGGCGGGAATTAAGATAAACATTGAAAATACACAGCGTCTGGAACGCTGTTATTTATAAAACATAAGTTAAAGGACTCTAACCAAAATAAGAAAGGAGCGACCAGTGAGCGTTGTAATTTTAGGCGGAAATGAGTGTATGGAGCGCAGATATATGGATCTCTGCAAGGCATATAGCTGCGACGCAAAGGTGTTTACCAAGCCCGGAGGAGGGCTTAAAAATAAACTCGGCCGTCCGGATCTGACGATATTCTTCACCAGCACCATGTCCCACAAGATGGTTCAGGGCGCGTTGAGCGAGTTGAAGGGACATAATACGATAATCGAGCGCTGCCACACCAGCTCTCTCTCCGCGCTACGGGGAATACTGGAAAAGCACACCGGATAAAATAATATCCAATAACAAAAAGGAGGACAGCCATGTCGGAGGAAATGTTTGTGCGCCAGTGCGCGCCCACCCTCGCCGGGGTCAAGACGGGCAGCCTGTTTTCATGTCCGTATGACACAAGGGAGGGCATGACCGAGGACGTCAGAAGGCTCAACCGCGTACTCGTACCTAAGGGGCTTCGGCTGCTGCCGCTGCGCTATTCCGAAAAAAGGGTGCTGCTGTACCTTTACAGGCCGGCGGAGCTGTGGCGCGACCTCAACGACGACAAGGCGGCTGAGATCCTCGACGCCGCGGGATATTCCTGCACCGACTGTGACCGCTGCGTTGTGAAGCTCATTCAGCGGCTGCGCGGCAGCAATGATTTTCCGCACGAGATCGGACTGTTCCTCAGCTATCCTCCCGAAGATGTGAAAGGATTTATCGACAACAACGCCGCGAACTTCAAGTATTCCGGACTCTGGAAGGTGTACGGCGACGAAAAGCGCGCGAAGGCGATGTTCGAAAAATTCAGAAAGTGTACGGACATATATTGCCGCATGTGGCAGGCCGGAGTCAGCTTGGACAGGCTTGCGGTATCGGCATGATAAAACTGATTTGAAAGGAAGTAAAAAACATGAAGAAAACAGCTGTTATTTATTGGAGCGGCACCGGCAACACCGAGGCAATGGCGGAGGCTGTCCTCGCCGGTATGAAGGACGCCGGAGCGGACGCGGTCATGCTCACCCCTGATCAGGTTGACGCGGCTTCCGTAGGCAAGTACGACGCGATAGCGTTCGGCTGCCCGGCAATGGGTTCCGAGATGCTGGAAGAGACCGAGTTCGAGCCGATGTTCTCGTCCGTGAAGGGCAGCCTCGGCGGCAAGAAGGTTGCGCTTTTCGGCTCCTACGGCTGGGGCGACGGCGACTGGATGCGCATCTGGGAAGACGACTGCGGCGACGCCGGCATCACCCTCGCCTGCGAGAGTGTGATCTGCAACGAGGCGCCCGACAACAGCGCACTTGCGTCCTGCAAGGCCATGGGCAAGCAGCTCGCTGAGTGATAAAATGAACGCCGTTAAAATGCTGCTCGGCAAGCTTTCGGCGATAGCTCTCGCGCTGGCGGTCATAGCGCTGATTGCCATGCCGCAGTGGATAAATGTGTAATCTAACCAAGACCGTGCCCATGGCACGGTCTTTATTTACGCTCTAATGACATTATGTAAACAATAATATGTAAATCAATTGCGCCACGTTCTGAATCTTTTCTCTTGACATATAAGTTAGTAAATGCTAACTTATATGTATATAAAGGTTAGAAGAAACTAACTTTAGAGGGGATAGAAATATGACGCTCAACGAGTTGAAAATAGGAGCTGCGGCCGTTATCACCGCCGTGGGCGGCGACGGAGCACTGCGCTGCCGCCTGCTTGACATGGGGATCATTCCGAAAACGCGTGTTACGCTTCAGAAGGTTGCGCCGATGGGCGATCCGATAGAGATCCGCGTGCGCGGCTATGAATTGACGCTGCGCGTGGAAGAGGCGGAGAAGATAGAGGTGGAGGTCGGTGCGGAATGATATTTGCGCTTGTCGGCAACCAGAATTGTGGTAAGACCACGCTTTTTAACGAGCTCACCGGCTCCAATCAGCACGTCGGGAATTTTCCCGGTGTAACGGTCGATCAGAAGATCGGCGATATACGCGGTGAGAAGGACTGCTCCGTCGTTGACCTGCCCGGTATATACTCGCTCCGTCCGTATACGCAGGAGGAAATCGTCTCGCGCGACTTTATAATCAACCAGAAGCCGGACGGGATAATCAACATTGTTGATGCGACGAATATTGAGCGTAATCTCTACCTGACGCTCCAGCTGCTTGAGCTTCGCGTACCGATGGTGCTGGCGCTGAATATGATGGACGAGGTGCGCGCCAATGGCGGGGCGATCGACGTTCGGAAAATGAGCGCCGCGCTGGGCATCCCTGTGGTGCCTATCGTGGCGGCGAAGGGCGAGGGCGTGTCGGAGCTTGTTGATCAGGCGATGGCGACTGCGCGAGGAAAGGTCATGCCGAAGGTGACTGACTTCTGCGGGGAGGATTCGGCCGTTCACCGCTGCATCCACGCCGTTGTTCATCTTATTGCCGACCATGCGGATCGCATAGGCGTTCCCGCCCGCTTCTGCGCGGCGAAGCTTATCGAGGGCGGGGACGGTCTGGCAGACGAACTGGGGCTTGACCAGAACGAAAAGGAGCTGCTTGAGCACTGCGTCGTGCAGATGGAGAATGAGGCGGGGCTGGACAGAAATGCGGCGCTTGCGGACATGCGCTATACGTTCATTGAGAACGTTGTGGAGCGCTCCGTCATCAAGTGCCATGAGAGCAAGGAACATGCACGCTCCATGCGCATAGACAGGATACTCACTGGGCGGTATACCGCTATACCTGTCTTTCTCGGCATAATGCTGCTGACCTTTTATCTGACCTTCAACGTTATAGGCCAGAGGCTGTCGGACTGGCTTGAGCTTGGGATCGACGCGCTGACGCGGATCGTTGACGCGGGGCTTACGGCTTACGGCATCAACCCCGTGGTACATAGCCTGATAATCGACGGCATTTTTGCGGGCGTCGGCAGCGTGCTTGTGTTCCTGCCGATAATTGTGACGCTGTTTTTCTTCCTCTCCATCCTTGAGGACACCGGGTATATGGCGCGCGTGGCCTTCGTGATGGATAAGCCGCTGCGAAAGATCGGCCTGTCCGGACGAAGCATAGTCCCGATGCTCATCGGCTTCGGCTGCTCGGTGCCTGCCATTATGGCGACGCGCACAGTCTCATCCGACCGTGACCGTAAGATGACCATTCTGCTCACGCCGTATATGAGCTGCTCGGCAAAAATATCAATATACGCGTTCTTCACCGCGGCCTTTTTCCCAAAATACCGCGCGCTGGTTATGATATCGCTCTATCTGCTGGGCATACTTGTAGGCATTGCGGCAGCGCTCATTATGAATAAAACCGTCTTTCGCGGCAAGCCCGTACCATTCGTAATGGAGCTGCCGAATTACCGTATGCCGAGTCTGAAAAGTGTCGCGCTGCTGCTGTGGGAAAAGGCGCGAGACTTCCTGCAGCGCGCGTTTACGGTCATCTTCCTTGCAACTATCATAATCTGGTTCCTCCAGAGCTTTGACACGCGGCTGAACGTTGTGGCGGACAGCTCGGCAAGCCTGCTGGCGCTGATCGGTCGCTGGATAGCCCCGCTGTTTGCTCCGCTGGGCTTTGCGGATTGGCGCTGCGCCACAGCGCTCATTTCCGGTTTGATCGCAAAGGAGTCGGTTGTGAGTACGCTTGAAGTTCTGCTTGGCGGCGCCGCCATATCGTCCATGCTCTCAACGCGCGCGGCCATCGGCTTCCTCGTCTTTACGCTGCTGTATACTCCCTGCGTCGCCGCCATGGCGACGATACGCCGTGAGCTTGACTCGACCGTGAAAACGGCTGGTGTTGTGCTGATGCAGTGCGCAGTGGCGTGGTGCGCGGCGTTCATCGCCTACGCTGCGGCAGGGGGATTCGTGTGATGAGCTGGCTGGATTATGTGCTGCTGGCGCTGGTTGCCATATGCGCCGCGCGGGCGTTTGGAGTCTGGCGACGCTCAATGAAGAGCGGGAACTGCTGCGGATGCAGCGGCGACTGCACACATTGTACCGCGCGGTGCGGCCGCTGCGAGGACAAAAATAACCCGGAACACCAATAGGTGTTCCGGGTTATTTTTGCAGACTCAGACCTTGACTCCGAAGGCGTTCATTTCGCTGCGAAGCTCGTCCACGTCGCCGTGAAAGACTATGCCCGGCATACCGGTGCGCACCGCGCCCTCGATGTTCGGAGCGGAGTCGTCGATAAACAGGCACTCGCCGGGGATGAGACCGAAGGTCGAATACAGCAGCTCGTATATCTCCGCGCAGGGCTTGACGAGCTTGACATCCGCCGATATCAGCGTTCCGTCAAAATACTCGCTGCCGGGGACGCGCGGCCAGTACTCATGCTGCCGGTAGCTGGCGTTGGAGAGCAGGTATACGCCGTAGCCCGCTTCCTTCAGCTCACGTACAAGCTCCGCCATACCGGGGATGGGCAGGATCGGCCTGTCCCAGCGGTCGACCAGCAGGTGCGCCTGCTCGTGCAGCCGCTCAGGGAGACGGCTGCACATGCTCGTGGCGGCTTCCTCCTCGGTCATGGAGCCGCGATCCATCTTCGCCCATTCGAGCGAAAGGTAGACGTTGTTCAGGAGCGTCCGCCTGTCCTTAGGCTTGACGCCGACGGCGTCAAGGAAATAGTTCCGGTCAAACTTCAGCAGGACGTTTCCCATGTCGAAAATGATGTTTTTTATCATCAGACTATCTTCACCTTGCCCTTTGTGGCGCGGAACACGATGACGAGCGAGATTATCGTCGTGAGCGTGAGTATGGTCGCGAGCGCGGCGGCGGTGCCGTCGCTCATGCGGACGACCTCCTGATAGATCGCAACGGCGATGGTAGAGGTCTTGCCGGAGTAGAGCATGATGGAGCTGGACAGCTCGTTGATGCAGGTGATCCAGCTGAGCACCGCGCCGGACATGATGCCCGGCAGCATCATGCGCGCCGTGACGGTGAAGAAGGTCTTCATCGGGGACACGCCGAGGTTAATGGACGCCTCTTCGATAAACGGGTCCATCTGATATAGGAACGCGCTGCCGGAGCGCACCGTGTATGGCAATTTTCTGATGATGTAGGAGATTATCATTATGGCCGCGGTGCCGACAAGGATGATGGGCTTGCGGTTGAACGCGACGATAAGGCCGATACCGAGGACGGAGCCGGGAATGACGTAGGGGAACATGATGAGCGTGTCGATAAGGTTTGCGACCTTGCCCTTCTTGCGGACGAGGATGTACGACACGAGGATGCCGATGACGATAATGAACACGATGGCGATTATCGAGAACACATATGTGTTGCGGATGTTGCGGCCGAGGCGGGACATTATCGTGCGGTAGTTATTGAGATTGATGCCCTTGACCATTCCGGAGAAGCTGCGCTCAACGAAGGACTGGCACACGACGACTATCTGCGGCAGGAACGCCAGCGCGACGACGATGTATATCGGCAGCGAGGCGAAGAAACGCTTCCAGCCGCGGAGCTTCGTCTCCTGAGGGGGACGGAGCGAGCTCATCATATAGTTGCGCTTGTCGACGACGAGCTTCTGGAAGGCGAGCATCGTCAGCGAGCAGACAACGATTATGACCGACAGTGCCGAGGCCATGTAGGGGTCAGTCGCGCTTTCGGACATGTACTCGTTGTAGACGAGCACCGGCAGCACGGTGTAGCCCTCGCCGAGGAGCATCGGAGTGCCGAAGTCGGCAAGGCAGGTCATAAACACCATGATGCAGCCCGCGAGTATCGACGGGAGGATGACCGGCAGAGTGACCGTCCAGATGCGTCGGAGCTTGCTCATGCCGAGGTTTTCGGACGCTTCCTCAAGCGAGGAGTCGATGCTGTTCATCGCGCCCGAAGTGTAGAGGTAGATGTACGGGAACAGGTGCAGCGTAAAGACGAAGATTATGCCGCCGCGGCCGTATATTGTCGGCGCGACAAGGCCGATTTTCGCAAACAGCTTTGCAAGCAGGCCGGCGCGGCCGAGCAGGATTATCCATGAGTACGCGCCGATGAACGGGGGACTCATAAGGCTCATTATAATGAAGATATGCAGAACCTTTTTGCCGGGAATGTTGTAGCGCGTCATAAGATACGCGATGGGAACGCCGACAACGGTGGTCGTCAGGACGGTGGCGAAGCACACGACCATGGAGCGGATAAGGGTCTGGTAGTAATAGGGCTTCGTGAAGAAACGCTTGAAGTTATAGAGCGTTATGCCGTCGACCTTGTTGGAGAACACGCTCTTCGTGAGTATCGTGTAGAACGGGTACACGATGAACATGCACATGGCGAGGATCACGAATACCTTTGTGAAAAACCAGAAATCCGGTCTCCAGCGGGAACCGAGACGTTTGTTCACAGGCTGAGCACCTCCTCGTTCGCGTCGTACAGGCTGATGCGCAGCGGGTCGAAGCTGAGATGCACCTTCTCGCCGTCGGTGTGTACCTCGGCGGTGTCCTTGGTGTACTCGTTGACGATGAGGTTCTGCCCGTCGTCAAGCTGCACTTCGTACTCGATGAAGTCGCCGAGGAAGGTGGAGAACAGGATGGTTCCGGGCATACCGTCGGCGGAGAAGAACAGCTGCTCCGGACGCGCGGATATCTTGCCCTTGCCGGAATACTCGCGGCGGACGGGAACCTGAATGTTCAGCTCGCCCTTGATGCTGACGTCCGCGACGCCGCCTCCGGGAGCGGAGACCTCGCAGTCGAGGAAGTTGCTCACGCCGATGAAGCCCGCGACGAACGGATTCTGCGGCTTGGCGTATATCTCGTTCGGCGTGCCGATCTGCATGATGTGGCCGTCCTTCATAACGGCGATGCGGTCGGAGATGGCGAGCGCCTCTTCCTGATCGTGCGTGACGTATATGGTGGTGATGCCGAGGCGGCGCTGGAGCTTTTTGATGACGGAGCGCATCTGCACGCGCAGCTTCGCGTCAAGGTTGCTCAGCGGCTCGTCCATCAGCAGGACGCTCGGCTCGATGACGAAGGCGCGCGCCAGCGCGACGCGCTGCTGCTGGCCGCCGGACAGCTCGTTCGGCTTGCGGTCGGCGAGGTGGGATATCTGCACCAGCTCCAGAGCCTCGTCCACGCGGGGCTTTATCTCCTTGGCCGGAACCTTGCGCGCCTTGAGACCGTAGGCGACATTATCGCGCACACTCAGGTGCGGGAAGATGGCGTAGTTCTGGAACACCATGCCGATGTCGCGCTTGTGAGCGGGCACGTCGTTGATGCGCTTGTCGCCGAAATAGAAGTCGCCGCCCTCGATGGAGTTGAAGCCCGCTATCATGCGCAGAAGCGTGGTCTTGCCGCAGCCGGACGGACCCAGAAGCGTGAAGAACTCACCCTCATGGATGTCCAGCGACACGCCGTTCAGGGCGGTGAAATCCCCATAGCGCTTGACAGCGTCCTTGATTATTACCTGATTGCTCATACAGTGCCCTCCGTTATATATTAGACTTGTTTGTACAATATACGGTTCAAAGCCGCCTCGCCGCGCTGCGCGGGGCGGGTTTCAGCCGTATGCATGAAATACCGCAAGGAGGCACCTTGGAAGGTGCCTCCCGCAGTAAGTAAGGTTAAAGCCTATCAGCCTGCAACGAGATCGTTGAACTGCTCCTTGATGGCGTCGCGGTTTGCGGCGGCGTAATCGAAGTCGTAGTTGCCGACGTTGCACTCATCCAGAGAGCACAGGCCCACAGGGGCGACGTCAGAGCGGACGGGGCGGCGTGCCCAGTCGGCGTTCTGAGCGGTCTGGCACTCAGCGCTGGTGACGAAGTCGATGAACAGCTTCGCGTTCTCTTCATTGGGGCAGCCCTTGATGAGAGCAACACCGTCGGGAACGGCGGAGTTCTTCTCAGGATAGACATAGCCGATGTCGGGGTTGTCGTTGTAGAGAACTGCGGACTTCTCGATGGTCACGCCGAGGGCGTACTCACCGGAAGCAACGAGCTTGTGGCAGTTGCCGGAGCTGTCCTGAAGCTTGCCGTCGAGGTTGGCGATGAACTTCTCAACGAGCGCCCAGCCTTCATCAATGGTGGGCTGGCTGAACAGCATGGTGCACAGCTGGGTGTAAGCGGAGCCGGACTTGGAGGGGGAGCAGTAAGCGATCTTGCCCTTCAGGTTCTCGTCGCACAGACCTTCCCAAGTGGTGGGGACTTCGTCCTCGGAAAGCATGGTCTTGTTGTAGATGAAGACCATGGGCAGCGGGGACTCGCCTATCCAGTAACCGTTGGGATCCTTGTAGGCTTCGCCGATGAACTCGTCGTTTGCGCAGACGTACGGCTCAAAGTAATCGTTGTAGGCCGCGAGGGTGTCAGCACCGCCGCCCCACAGAACGTCGCCCTGAGGATTGGCAGCCTCGGCAACGAGGCGCTGGCACAACTCGCCGGTACCGGCGGCGATGACTTCAACTTGGATGTTGGGATACTTCTCCATGAACTGGGCAACGCCGGCGTTCAGAGGATCGGCATCGTGGGGAGAGTAGACAACGAGCTTGCCGGTGTAGTCTTCCGGAGCTTTCTCGGTGCTCTCTGCGGGAGTGTTTTCTGCGGGGGTCTCTGCTTCGGGAGCCTTGGATTCCTCAGGCTGGGAAGCGGCCTGCTGGCCGCAAGCGCACAGCGCGAATACCATGCACAGAGCCAGAAGCAGTGCGAAGAGCTTCTTCATTTGGTTTCCTCCTGTAAAATTTGTACTTCGCGGGATGGTCATATTGATTATGAATCCCTAGGATGTAATAGATTATAACATCGCTATTGTAAGAATTCAACAAAAATTATGAAATAATGAAAAATTTGTTAACAGTAAACTAAAAAGCTCCCGTTGGGCTGTAAATGCCCAACGGGAGCTTCGGTCTGTCAAAAAACATGTGCAGCAGGGCACAGATAACAGAGCAGCGGGGGAGCTTGAGGGGGC
>CAVCWF010000010.1:0-5188 GCA_963605945.1 Lachnospiraceae bacterium | reverse complement strand
AGAAATCGTTTAATGGGGTGCAATTCCAGTTCAGAGGGGGGCAGCATTATCTGGAGGTAGTATTACTCAACTGAAACATCGCAGAAAATTGGAATTTGTCAGCATCTCATAAACCCGCAGCAACCCATTTCCGAAAACTCAGTAAAGCCTAATGACTTATAGAAAGCCATTGTTTTAGGAGTGTTGTCCGTAGCCAACTCAATTTGTCGAACATCTGGATATCTGTCAGGAACAGCTTTCATTAGAGCGGTTCCAACTCCTTTTCGCTGTTCTCGTGGAAACACTAAAATGTCCTGAATAAATATAATAATAAATCCATCGCCAACAACTCTGATGATTCCAAGCAACTCATCATTTTCGTATGCAGCCAAAACGAGTAAGGAGTTTTTGTATCCTTGCTCCAGTACTGACATATTCTTTGTGTACGCAGTCCAGCCGACCTCAGTATAAAGCTGACGGATCTCCTCGGCTTTGTAGTTCCTGTATTCTTTAATTTCCATGTTTGCCCTCACAGATTCCATTTTTCTAAATGCAATATAACATATCTGTATAGAAAAATCCACCATAATTCTATCAAAATTACGGTGGACTTATGGTCGGAGTGTAATTATAAAATTAAAAAATATAGATATATTAAGGCTTTGCTGGGAGCCGGCAAGAGGTATTTATTCTAAAGCCAATCGCATAGACCACGGTTTTTCTATCAACGCGCGCTGTAAACTTGCTGTTGAATTTTACAGCAAAACAGGATATACTATATTTGAAAGGAGCTGATAGATATGCCGAACATTAAACCCATTTCTGACCTGCGAAATTACAGCGAGGTACTGCATGATGTGGCTGTGGGCGCTCCTGTCTTTTTGACGAAGAATGGGCGCGGACGGTACGCCATCGTGGATATGCAGGATTATGAGAGAACACAGGCGACAATCCGGCTGATGAATGAGCTTGCAAAAGGCCGCCGCTCCGGCGAAACGGAAGGCTGGCTGACACCGGACGATATGAGGGCGCACTTCCGAACAAGAACGAATGAAGAATAAAATTCATTATTCACCTGAGTCCCGTCGTGATTTAGATGATATTTGGGACTACATCGTATCGGATCTTCAGAACCGTTCTGCTGCTGAGCATGTGATCAATCGTATTATGGATGCGGTCGACCAGTTGAAAAGCTTTACGGAGATGGGAACTCCGTTATCCTCTATTGCAGATTTAGGAACAGACTATCGTTTTATTGTCAGCGGAAATTATATGGTGTTTTACCGTGTGCAAGGCAGTGATGTCTACATTGACCGAGTTTTGTATGGCCGCAGCGATTACATGAGCGTTCTATTTAAAGACCTGCTGAGGGAAGAAGAAAGCGAATAAACATGAAAAATCGGCAAGTTTCCGCGGAAACTTGCCGATTTTTGGTCGGAGTGGGGAGACTTGAACTCCCGGCCTCTTGGTCCCGAACCAAGCGCGCTACCAGCTGCGCTACACCCCGAACTATGCTCTTTTCAGACAGCCATCTTATTATAATTACAAGGGAGGAAATTGTCAAGAAAAAATTTGAGTCATACGCCTGTCCCCGGCGAAATATGTTTGTAACCGAGGGGGAGGGATATGCATGAAGAGATGGAAGAGCTGCGCGGCGGCGGGGATATTCGTGCTGCTGACGGTGCTGAAGCTTGTCTTGCCGCAGCACAGCGCCGGGCTGCGCGAGCGGGTGCTGTATTTTATAGACCGTGACGACGATTACATTGAGCTTGCGCAGACGCTTGGCAGCCATGTCACGGAGAGCCGGTTCGGGGAAAAGCTCGTGGAGGTTTTCGGCAGGGCGCGCGAGGATAAAACGCTGCCGTCCCCATCCCCGTCACCGGAGCCAATGCTGCTGCCGCGGACGCTGCCCGATCCGGATGAGACTGCACCGACCTTCGCTGCGCAGACGCAGAGCCCATCCCCGGAGCCGACTCCGACACCGTCGCCCACACCGGAACCCGCCCCGACGCCGTCACCGGAACCGACCACTGAATCGAGCGAGCAGTCGGAGGCGGTCAGCGCGTTTTTGTCGAGTCAGGCGGAGTTCGACGGCTATGCCATCCCTGCAAACGTGCGGACTGACATGCCGGAGATACCATTTGAATATACAAGCCCCGTGGACGGGTATGACTCCTCCGGCTTCGGCTACCGCGTGCACCCCATACAGGGAACCGTCAAGTTCCACTACGGCACGGACTTCGCCGCGGACAGCGGCGACAGCGTCTCGGCCTTCGCGGACGGCTACGTCTACGCGGCGGGGGAGAGCGACAGCTACGGGAAATATCTCATCCTGACGCACGAGGGCGGCTTCGCAAGCCTGTACGCGCACCTGAGCGAATTCGTGGCGCACGAGGGGGACATGGTCGAGCGCGGCCAGACGATAGGCCGGGTAGGCCAGACCGGCAACGCGACCGGGCCGCATCTTCACTTTGAGCTGTTTTTGAATGACGTCTATATAAATCCTGAATACTATGTCTGAGATGAACAACAACAGAATAAAAATCAGCGCCGGAGCGCTCATCCTCGCGGCGCTGATCTACTATACCGCGGATTTCGGGACGCTCGCCTGCGTCGCCGTGCCGGTGCTGATCCACGAGCTGGGGCACATCGTGTGCCTGCGGCTGCTCGGTCTGCGCATATGCGGCTTCAAAGCGGAACTGCGCGGGCTGTGCATGGGCTACGCCGGGTGCACGAGCGGCTTCGGGCGCATACTCGCCGCCGCCGCGGGGCCTGCCGCCGGCGGGCTGTACGCTCTCATCGCGTCCTATGCCGGGAAAATTTACGGCAGCGACTGGCTGCTGTGTTCGGCTGGGGTGAGCGTGATACTGACGGCGTTCAATCTGCTGCCGGCGCTCCCGCTCGACGGCGGGCAGATATTCGCGGAGCTTGCCGCCGCGGCCTTCGGCGGACGCCGCGGTATGCGTCTTGCGGAACTGACCGGGCTGCTGACCGGCGCGCTGCTGCTGGCGGCGGGGCTGTGGCTGATGTGGACGGGCAGGGGAGCGGCGGTGCTGGTCGCGTCGATATGGCTGCTGCTGTCTCAGCCGGAGAATCCCGCGCTTGGGCGTAGAAAAGAACTGCTGTGAATTCGATAATTATTAATTGTAGATGATATCCCCTTGGCTCCCTCTGACGAGGGAGCCAAGGGCTTTTTAACCGCCCGAAAAATAACCGGACATAGCGTTTTGCTATGTCCGGTTTCATGTCATTTCTTCCAATGCTTCAGCTCAGGGACGACAGCTTCCATATGCGCCCTGACCTGCTCCGCAGGCCAGCTCTCGCTCGCCATGTGCGTCACGCAGAAGTCTATCAGCTGCTCTTTGCTGGTGTACGTGAACTCGCCGCTGGTGTAGCACCACTTGCAGTAGTCCTCGTTAAACTCGCCGTCCGGCTCCTTGCTGGTCGTGGAGTCGTCGAGCGGCATCCCGCAGCACTGACAGATCAGCTTTCGCGGCGAACCCAGCAGCGTGTTGATAGAGACGTCAAAGACGTTTGAGAGCAGCTTCAGTGTCTCCACATTAGGCGTCGTCTCACCGGTTTCCCAGCGGGACACTGCCTGCCGTGTGACAAACACTTTTTCCGCCAGCTCGTCCTGTGACAGCCCGTTTTTCGTTCTCAGGTCATATATAACATCCTTTGTATCCATACCGAACACCTCCATAAACTCAGTTTAGCACAGAAATTATCGGCAGGCAAGCAACCCGCAGTTGCGTAAGCCTTGCAAAACACGGAAAAGTATTATAGAATACAAAAATACTATATTTCAATTTCAACGGAGCCTGAAATGGACAAAAGACTTGAACGCATACTGCCGCGCGTGCAGAAGCCTGCGCGCTATACCGGCGGCGAATATAATCAGATAATCAAGGACAAGACGAAGGTGGATATCCGGCTCGCGTTCTGCTTCCCGGACACATATGAGATAGGCATGTCGAACCTCGGCATGAGTATCCTTTATCACACCATGAACAGCCTCGACTATGTCTGGTGCGAGCGCGTTTACGCGCCGTGGGGCGACATGTACGAGGAGATGAAGAAAGCGGGCATCCCGCTCTACGCGCTGGAAAGCGGCGATGCGCTGGGCGAGTTTGACGCGATCGCTTTCTCGATAGGCTACGAGATGGCGTTCACAACGGTGCTCGATATGCTGGATATGGGCGGCATCCCGCTCAGAAGCGCGGACAGGCCGAATCTGCTGCCGATAGTCATGGCCGGCGGCACCGCAGCGACGAACGCGGAGCCGATGACGCCGTTTATCGACCTCTTCATCGTAGGCGAGGGCGAGGAGGTAAACAACGAGCTGCTCGCGCTGCTGCACGAAGCGAAGCTCGGCGGCTGGAGCAAGCACGATTTTCTCGTCCGCGCGGCGCAGATCGGCGGCATATACGTCCCGTCGCTCTACGACGTCGAGTATAACGAGGACGGTACGGTCAAGTCATACACCGCAAAGGACGGTGCGCCGGAGCGCGTGACCAAGCGCATCGTCGTGGATTTCGACGCGTCGCCGTACCCGACTGCGCCGATCGTGCCGTCCACCGAGGTCGTGCACGACAGAGTGAGCGTGGAGCTGTTCCGCGGCTGCGTGCGCGGCTGCCGCTTCTGTCAGGCGGGGCATGTCTACCGCCCGATACGCGCCAAAAAGCCTGAGACGATCATAAAACAGGGCATCGAGTCGCTGAAAAACACCGGCTATCAGGACGTGACGCTCCTGTCACTGAGTACCAGCGACTACCGGCAGCTGCCGGAGCTGTGCGACGGGATGCTTGAATACTGCGAGAGCCGCAGCATCGGCCTGTCCCTGCCGTCGCTCCGCGCGGATAATTTCTCCATCGAGCTTATGGAGAAGCTGCAGAAGGTGCGCAAAAGCGGCCTGACCTTTGCCGTCGAGGGCGGCAGCCAGCGGCTGCGCGACGCGATAAACAAGAACGTCACGCAGGAGGATCTGCTGCACACCTGCGCGATAGCCTTCGCCGGCGGCTGGAACAGCGTGAAGCTGTATTACATGCTCGGCCTGCCGACGGAGACGGACGAGGATGTGATCGGCATTGCAGAGCTGGCCGACAAGGTCGTGCATTGCTGGAGGGAGAATGCCAGCAACAAGGCGCGGGGCGTCCGCGTTACGGTGAGCACAGCCTTCTTTGTCCCCAAGCCCCACACGGCCTTTCAG
>CAVCWF010000009.1:0-4410 GCA_963605945.1 Lachnospiraceae bacterium | reverse complement strand
GCTATCCATGGTATAATCACAAGGACGACCAAGGCGAACAAGATGAGGTAAGTATTTCCGTTCATTTGCGTTTTTCCTTATGGCGCATGATAAAAGCAATGGCCAATTCAGCCGCTCCGACAATCAGCCATACAACGCCGATGGCGGTATTTTTCACCCACAAGAACCAAAGCAGCGACACCAAAAGCCAAGTGACAGCCAAAATAAAACAACCGGTACTGCTGAGCTTCATAAAACTTCCCCCTTGAAAGAAATCACGGGATTTTAATCCCTGTTTTTGAACACCGCATTGCTTCCCTGCAATATACCGACAGATTGACAAGCCAGATAAGGCACACTACCAGCGACGGCAGGAAGCCGATTCCGAATACCAGCGCACAGACGGCAAGCACGATAGCCAGAACTGCGCAGACGGTGCCCGTTGCAGTGTATGCTTTATAGGCGCATTTGCCAATCATGATCTTCTCGGCCTCGTCGCAGCTGTCCACCCACTTTTTCTGAAACTTCATATCGTAGACGGACACGTTCTTTTCCGGATTTGTCTGCTTGGCGGCGTCAACGCACTTCTGCTGTATAACAATTGTCTCGACCATGACGGCCAGAAATCCGACTATGCTGGCAAAAACCGCATATGTGCCCAGTCTGCTGTCAAACGCGGCAAAGCCCGCAGAGTACGACGCCGCAATGAGAAAATAGGAGATGACCAGCGCGGCGCTGGATATCCACATCGCAGTTGATATCTTGCCGTCGATAGTGTCGGCCAGCTCCTCATCCTCGCCGTCCCACATGCCTATCAGCTTCTTCGCACTGCAGTAAATAGGGACGCAGACGGCAGGCACTATGACTGCCAGCGCCAGCATGAGCCACGGGGCAATGTGCGTTCCGAAGAACGCTCCCGTTTCTTTCATAATGCCGACCAATTTATCTATTCCGCCTTTTGCTGCACCATAACCGGAGTAATAGCCGATTATGCCGCCGACAATCGTACATACGACCGCAAAAAGCAAAAATTTAGGCAGAGCCTTTCGGTTCATCCGCTTGATTTCATTGTTATCCATTGTCTTCTTCCTCCTGTAAATAGAAAACTTCTTCCACTGTAACGCCGCATACCTTTGCAATCGTCAGGGCAAGGGTGACGGACGGCGAATAGTCGCCCCGCTCGATCAGGCTTATCGTCTGGCGGGATACGCCGCACAGGCGTCCCATCTCCTGCTGATTGACGTTCAGTGCGGCTCTGCGTTCCTTCAAGCGATTCCGCAGTATCATACAGCACCTCCAGTTGACAATGTTATATGTCGTATTGACAATTATCTTTGTCATTTTGCATTGTACTCTTGTCATTCAAGCTTGTCAATAGTTTTTCAAAAATTAAGGGAGAGAACTTCTCAGCGAAGCCTCTCCCCGTGCATCTAGGTTGTTATAGAATTTTTATCTCAAGCTCCACGCACGGCTCATCCGGTATATACACCGAGTAGGAATATTCGCCGTGCTCCAATGTACGCATGGTTCCGGGCAGGCCGCCGATTGTGCAGAATGAGCCAAGCGGTATCCCCGTGCCGAGGGCTTTTATATAGCTCTCCTTCATTGTCCAGACGCGCGTGAACGCCGCTTCCCTGTCCGCAGAGTTCATTACGTATTCCCGTTCGCGCGGCGTGAATCTTCGCTCAAGGATGCGCATATCCGCCGCGGCGCGCTTCTGGATATCGACGCCTATCGCCCGATCGTACACCGCGCAGGCACAGAGATTGCCGGAGTGTGACAGGCTGAAGCGGAGCGGCACATCCGCAAGCTCCGGCTTGCCGGATTTGTCGGTCACTATCTCCACCGGGAATTCTATCTCCGGTATGGTATTGCGCAGGGCGTATATCAGCAGCCGCTCCGCGCATATCCCCTCGGCGCGCCGCGCCGCGCCCTTCGCCTCGTGCAGCTTATCGAGACGGTACCGCGAAAAGACCGCCTCGTCTGCCGTCGCCGACGGGTCGATTTCGGATATATACAGCCGCGGCGTCATGCGCGCATTGCGTCGATGGTCTTGCCGATAAGCTCCGACAGCTCCATGTCAAGCATCTCCGCTCCGCGGCGTATCACGTCGCGCGAGCATCCGGCGGCAAACTTCTTGTCCTTGAATTTCTTCATCACGGACTTGACCTCCATGCCCTCAAGCCCGGTCGGTCGCATGAGCGCAACCGCGCCGATCAGTCCGGTCAGCTCGTCGGTTGCGAACAGCACCTTCTCCATGTACTTCACCGGCTCAACATCTATGCAGATACCGTAGCCGTGGCTTATAACGGCGTGGATAACGTCCTCGTCTATATCGTTCTCGTGCAGCAGCTCTATCGCCTTGACGCAGTGCTGCTCCGGGTACAGCTCAAAATCAATGTCATGCAGCATCCCGACAGTGCGCCAGAAGTCGACGTTCTCCGGGTCGTATTCCTTTGCAAATTCGCCCATGACTTTCGAGACCGTCTCGCCGTGCTGAATATGAAACGGCTCCTTATTGTATTTCTTCAGCAGTTCTTCCGCCTGTTCAGGTGTAGGTATGTAGCTCATTTTATCTATCTCCCATGTATAAAAGTTGCCCGGCGCCGGCGGAAAATCTGCCTGACGCCGGGTACATGATAACGCTGTTTTCTCCGGAAATCAAGAAAAAATCACGGATTCGCGCTGACAGACGGAGTCGCCCCGACATTCGCCGTGCCGCCGCCCATGTTGGCGGTGGAGTTCGGCTCGTCAACGTTGCCGATGATGCCGTCGGTATCGTTGACAATGCCGTCGCTGACATCGGGCGATACCATGGGGCTCATGCTCGGACTCGCGGTCGGCTCGGTCATGGAGCCGTTGGTTTTATTATCGCCGCAGGCCGTGAGAGCCAGCAGCATCACAACGGCAAGCAGCAGAAATATGAATCTTTTCATGCTTTTCCTCCTGTTATAATTTCAAAGCTATTATCTGACTCTGCGCCGCATTTATTCAAAAAATTTAATGCCGCGATTGCTATATGGCGAAAAACATGATAATATGAAAATATGGAAAGTTTAAAGAAAAATCAGATATATCGCGTCAAAATCGACACATACTCTTCGGACGGCGGCGGAGTCTGCCGTGTCGGCGGCCGAGCCGTGTTTGTTCTGGGTGCGATACCCGGTGAGGAGTGGGAGATAAAGCTCGTCAAGGTCACGGCGTCGGCAGTGTACGCGCGCGGTGAGCGGCTTATCACCCCCTCGGCGCAGCGCATTGAGCCTGACTGCCCGTACTATTCCCGCTGCGGCGGCTGCGATTGCCGTCATATCAGTTACGAAGAAGAGCTGCGCTCCAAGCTCGGCCGCGTCAACGACGCGCTGCGCCATATCGGCAAGCAGCAGCTTGAATGCGCCGAAATTCTCGGCAGCGCCACAAGGGACAATTACCGCAACAAGGGTATTTTCGCCGTCGCTGACTGTGACGGGATGGCGCGCTTCGGCTTCTACCAGCCGCGCAGCCACCGGCTCGTTGCCATCGACGGATGCCGCGCTCAGAACGAACTGAGCAACCGCGCAGCAAAGTCCGTTGTCGAGTTCATAAACGAGCGCGGCATACCGGCCTACGATGAGGAGACCGGGCGCGGCGCGGTGCGTCATGTGTTCTGCCGCCGCGCGGTGAACGGCACGGACGCTGTGGTCTGCGTCGTCTCAGCCAAGGGCTTCGGCGCGGACACTCAGGCGCTTGTGGACAGGCTCCGCCGTGACTGTCCGGAGCTGACAGGTATCGTGCTGAACATCAACAAAACTCGCGGAAACACCGTGCTTTCCGGCGATTTTTACACGCTCTACGGCAGAGCCGACATGCGCGATACGCTGTGCGGACGCAGCTTTGACATTGCGCCGCAGGCGTTCTTCCAGATCAATCCCCCGCAGGCCGAGCGGCTGTATCAGCGCGCCTGCGAATACTGCTTTGAGCAGCCGGCAAAGCTGGTGTTCGACCTCTACTGCGGCGCGGGTACGATAAGCTTGTGTCTTGCGCGGCAGGCGGAACGGGTCATCGGCGCGGAAATCGTGCCGGAAGCGATAGAAAACGCGCGGCACAATGCGGAAATGAACGGAGTCCGGAACGCCGAATTCATCTGCGGCGACGCCGGGGAAGCGGCGGCAGAGCTTGCCTCGCGCGGCCTGCGGCCTGACGCCGTTGTGGTCGATCCGCCGCGCAAGGGCATGAGCGCAGAGGCCGTCGCGGCTGTCGCGTCGATGTATCCGGAACGCGTGGTCTACGTCTCCTGCGATCCCGCAACCCTCGCGCGCGATATTCTGCACTTCACCGAATACGGCTACGAGCTGAAGAAAATCACGGCGGTGGACATGTTCCCAAGGACATGTCATGTAGAGACGGTTGTCCTCTTGTCACGGGAAACAAATCCACTGACGGTTGAGGTCAGAA
>CAVCWF010000008.1:0-18251 GCA_963605945.1 Lachnospiraceae bacterium | reverse complement strand
TTTTTTGACGAGCTGATTGGACGCTCCATTCAGGGCATAGCTTCGGTTCTCATAAGGAGTAAGAGGGTTTGTGAGTTTGTGAGGTTGTGGATGTATAAGCCCCGGACTTATGCCCTGAATGCAGCACCCAATTTCATACAATGCACATGAAGATATTTACAAATCGCCGTAATGCGTGTATAATAGACTAGTTTTTGCAGCTCGCGTTATATATCCCGCGTTCCCGCTCAAATACAAGCATATTATAACAGCTTTTTCAGCGTGTGACACACTATATGTCAAATATGCAGATTTTCACGTCGAAACAGCATACATATATGAGGTACGACCCGCTATGATTTCTATACCGACTCTTATCTCGAATTACATACAGTTTAACTTCTGGGGCATTGCGATGAACATCCTGCTCACGCGGCGCTACGGCAGGCTCAAAACCTTCCTGCTGTTCCAGTTCATCATACTCGGCATGATCTTTTTCCCGTATATTCTGCCGTATCTCTCCGTATGGCGCGCCATGATCGGGCTGATAACATGGGCGGCTCCGCTGGTGCTGTACAGTGATAAGATCAGAAAAAAGCTGGTCGTTTTCGCGCTGTGTACGGTCACGACCATGTTCGTGGAGCTGTGGGTGGCGGTGCTGCTGCCGCCGGAGGTCATTGCCGCAGGCGTCTCCGCGCAGACCACTGAACTGCAGTGCGGCATATACGCGGTATACGACGCGAGCACCGCGCTTCTGCTCGCGGTGGGCACGCTGTTTCTCAAGCGCTTTGACGTCAAAAATGAACAGAACCTCACGCTCAGGCATTGGCTGGGCTTCAGCCTGTTCCCGATAAGCCAGTATGTTCTGCTCTGCGGTTGGTTCTCCGAGCTGGCGCTGGAGGATTTCTCGCTGAGCAAGCTGATATTCATGGTGATCGCCGAGCTTATATGCATGGTCTCCGATGCGGTGCTGTATATGAGCATGGTCAGCATCGCGCGGCGCTCCAGACTTGCGGCCGAAAACGAGCTGCTGAAAAAGCAGATCGACGCGCAGAAGGCGCACTATGCCGCGCTGACGGATCAGTTTGAGGATATCCGCCGTATGCGGCACGATATCGCGAACCATATGTACACGATAAATCTCCTGCTGAAGGACGGCCGCACCGAGGAGGCAGCGGCCTATGCCAAGGAGCTTAACGAAAAGACCGAGTTCCAACCCACGCTCGGCCAGTGCCGCAACCCCATCACGGATGCGTTCCTGTATTCCCGCTCGAAGGAGCTGGAGGCGCAGGGCGTGGATGTCGAGATGAAGCTGAACGTGCCGCGCATACCGAAGGTGAGCAACATACATATGGTCAGCGCGCTCGGAAACCTGCTGGATAATGCGGCCGAGGCCGCGCTAAAATGCGAAAAGCCGTGGATAAAGCTGAACGCCTATTCCTCGAAAGGCTATCTCATCATAGAGGTCACGAATCCGACCCTGCCGAGCGCGGCCAAGCCGCGCCGAATCCCGGAGCTGCCGCGCGGCGTCGGCTCGCACATTCTGGCAGAGATCGCGGAGACCTATGAGGGGCAGTATACCTGCTGCGAGGAAAACGGTATCTTCCGCGCCACGCTCACACTAAAGGAGGACGGCTGCGATGCTTCGCATAGCGATATGTGACGATGAACGCATACACCGCCGGCACACGGCGGAGCTGATAGACGGCGCGCTCTCCGCGCGCGGCGCGGATATCAGCTGCTTTGACAGCTCCGAAGCGCTGCTTCAGGCGGTGGATTCCGACTACACGCCGGATATCGCGGTGCTGGATATTCAGCTGGGCGAGATGGACGGGATAAGCCTTGCAAAGAAGCTCAATGCGCTCACCCCGTCCTGCCGCATAATTTTCGTCACGTCGTACCTCGCGTTCGCAACCGAGGTTTACAGCACTGAGCATGTCTATTTCATCCTGAAAAGCCAGATCGACGAGCGCATCGGAAGCGCACTGGAGAAGGCCGTCTCGGCAATCGACGCGGATCGCGGCAGCGGCGCGATGCTGCCTGTCAAAATTCGCGGCGGCACGGAGCTGATACCGGTGAAGGACGTCAAATACGTGGAGCGGCTGGGCCGCAAGACGCATGTCGTCACCACGGGCTCGGAGCTGTGGAGCGCGCATGTCCCGGCGGAGCTGCTGAGCGGGCACGAGGAGCGGTTCATCCGATGTCATCAGAGCATATGGGTGAATCCGCAGTGGATCTCCGCCATGAAGAGCGACGAATTCCTGCTCAAGGATGGGGCGAGCCTGCCGATAAGCCGCGGCTATAAGCAGCCCGCACGGGATGCGTTCTTCGCCTCGCTCCGCCGCCCGGAGGACGCACTGTGACAAAGCAGTGCGGCAAAGTGTTGACAAGTCCGGCGGGGCACCGTATAATTGAATGAAGAAGAATTCACGGCAGGAAGATGAATCTTCCTGCCGTTGGTTTATAGAATTGCCGACAGGAGGGATATTGTGAACCGTGTTTTGAATTTTTCCGCGGGGCCGTCGATGCTGCCGCTTGAGGTACTTGAGGAGGCTCAGCGCGATCTGGTGGATTATAAGGGCTGCGGCAGCAGCGTCATGGAGATGAGCCACCGTTCCAAATATTTCGCGCCGATAATCGCGGACGCGGAGGCTTCTTTGCGCCGCATTATGAATATAAGCGACGATTACTATGTGCTCTTTTTGCAGGGCGGCGCGTCGCTTCAGTTCTCGATGATACCGATGAACCTCGCAAAGCGCGGGGAGAAGGCGGCGTATGTTGTGACAGGCCAGTTCGCGGGCAAGGCGTTTGACGAGGGTGCGCGCTGGTGCGACGCCGTGTGCCTCGCAAGCGGCAAGGAAAACGGCTTTGCGGAAATTCCGCGCATAAGCGCCGTCGATGTGCCGCAGGACGCACGGTTTCTGCACATAACCGTCAACAACACCATCTACGGCACCATGTGGAGCGAACTGCCCGAAACAGGAAGCGTCCCCCTCGTGGGCGATCTGTCGTCCGTCGCGCTGGGGCGCGAATATGATATAAACCGCTTCGGCCTTGCGTATATGGGAGCGCAGAAGAATATGGGCATCGCCGGCCTCACCGTCGTCATAATCCGCAAGGAGCTTGTGACGAGCGAGCTTGACGAGGTCGTCCCCTCCATGCTGCGCTATGACCTGATGGCAAAAAACGGCTCTATGTACAATACCCCGCCCGCCTTTGCGATATATATGGCCGGGCTTGTGTTCAACTGGGTCGAGGCGCAGGGCGGCGTCGCGGAGATGGAGCGGCGCAACAAAGAGAAAGCCGCGCTGCTGTATTCCGTGCTGGATGAGTCGAGCCTGTTTACTCCGCGCGCCGCGAAGAACAGCCGCTCGATAACCAACGTTACATTTACCTTGCCCACGCCTGAGCTGACCGCGGATTTCCTGCGCATGGCCGAGGGGCGCGGGATGATAAACGTCAAGGGGCACCGGCTCACCGGCGGCTGCCGTGCGTCGATATATAACGGTATGCCGATGGCGGGCGTGGAGAAGCTTGCCGAGTGTATGAGAGATTTTGAGAGGGGACTGCGCGAATGAAGGATATGAACAAGCTTTTTGCGCCGCTCGGTCTGCGCGTACCGGAAATTCTGCTCCCCGCGCGCGATATTGAGCGCTTTGCGGTCATCGCCTGCGATCAGCACACGGCGGAGCCGGAATATTGGGAGGAGACGGAGCGGATCGTTGGTGACGCGCCATCCGCGCTGCATCTGATGCTGCCGGAAGCGTGGCTTGGCCGCGAGAACGCCGGAGCGGACGTGCCGGAGAACATGCGCCGGTACCTTGCCGACGGGAGCCTGCGCAGCATAGGCGAGGGCTTCGTCTATGTGCGCCGCCGGACTTCGGAGGGCATACGCCATGGGCTGCTCGCCGCCGTCGATCTTGAGCAGTATGATTTCAGCCCCACGGCGGATACGCTTATGCGCGCGACTGAGGCTACCGTGCGCGAGCGGCTGCCCGCGCGCATCGCGCTTCGGCGCGAAGCCGTGCTGGAAATGCCGCATGTGCTCGTGCTGACGGACGACCGCGAGAATTCGGTGACAGCGCTGTTGGAGCGCGAGCTTGGCAGCCTGCCGAAGCTGTATGATTTTGAGCTGATGCAGGGCGGCGGACATATCGAGGGATATCATGTTCAGGATGAGCGTGTATGTACGGCGATCGCCGATGTGCTCGGCGCGCTGAACGAGGAGCGCGGCGGCGCACCGCTATACGCCGTCGGCGACGGAAACCATTCGCTGGCCGCGGCGCGCGAGTGCTGGTATGCCCAGCGCGAGAGCATCCCGGAGGCCGAGCGCGAGGGGCATCCGCTGCGCTATGCGCTGGTGGAGCTGGTCAGCGTCTATGACGAGGGGCTGAGCTTCCATCCGATACATCGGCTGCTGTGCAATGTCGACCCGGAGCAGGTGCAGTGCGAGTTGGGCTTCGACGCCGCGAATCCTCCGTCGCTTCAGGAGCTGCAGCCCAAGCTCGACGAGTGGCTGGCGGGGCATCCGGAGGCGCAGCAGGATTACATACACGGCGCCGAGGAGTGCCGAAAGCTTGGGGACAGGCCGGACAGGCTGAGTATAGTGTTCGGCAGCTTCGACCGCGGCGACTTTTTCGCGACGATACAGCGTGACGGAATATTTGCCCGCAAGAGCTTTTCCATCGGCAGCGCGGACGAAAAGCGGTATTATCTCGAATGCCGCAGGATAAGATAAACCAGCGACGATGAAATTGAATAGACCAAGGGCGGCTGTTTCAAACAGCCGTCCTTCGTTGCTATATGCTTTCCGTGTCACGATTCCATCTTGAAATAATAGCCATATTTTATTATAATCAAACTGGATCAACCCAATAAAACACGTAAGGAGTGCTGATATGGGAGCATGGAGCGTCAGCGTAGCCGGAAATGACATGGCCCGCGACCTGAAGATGGATTACTCATGCGCCTTCTATCGCTGGGGAGAAAACGCCGCAGACAAGATAGACGAATACATCAGAACCAGATTCGATGAGACCGATCCGGAGGAATGGTGCAACTATGTCTATTCCCTTGCGGACTATATGTGGAAAAAGGGAATTCTTACGGATAAGATAAGAGATCGGGCGATACGCATGATCGACAGCGATTTCGGCCTTGAGATCTGGGCAGAGTCCGGGGAAAAGATCCTGAACCAGCGGAAGAAGGCGCTTGCGGATTTCCGCGCAATGCTTCTTTCGCCGATGGGGCCGAAGAAGAAAATCAAGCCCGACGTGTACACGGACACTATTTTCAACGAAGGGGACATAGTGGCGATACAGCTGAAAACCGCCAATAAATCCATCGCCAAGCACGCCCGCGAATATACGGACATGACGGACGAAGAGTTCCACAGCTACGACGGGAAATATGTCCTGCTGCAAAAAATCTCGGACAAATCGTCATGGCAATGCGCCATGGTGCCTGAAATACATGACTGGTGGGCAAACTTCCGGCTGCTCAACGGCATTTACGATGAGATACCGGACAGCGTCAATGCTATCCGGCTCACTGACGCGACATTTATCGGTCATCGGGAGCCCGTGTTCACCTGCGAGAGCAGCATGTTTTACTTCAAGAAAAGGCACTACAAGGTGATAGGCAATCAACGCCCGCAAATGGAGAAATACCAGTATTTGCAGAAAAGGGAAGGCAGGCACATTTTCCTCGGAATTAGTACAGAGCGGCACGATCCGGACTCTTTTTTCGTGGCGGCGATGAATCTGGAGAAAACCGTCCGTCTGTGGGACGGTTCGGTCAGCCAGCTGATGGAGATCGCGCATAACGCGAACCGCTGTGGCGCGTTCAATTACCGTTTGACGAAAGAAGAAAATGACAGGAATCGGGAGCAGGAGGAGCGTCTGATAGACCAGAAGCTGCAGGAAGCGGCGGACGATCCCGAAACGAAATTTTATATGCTGCACTGGGGGCGGGACTGCGCGTTTGCTTCCGCCAGAGATGGCCGGATAGACAATGTCTATGTCTTGGGCGATTATCAGAGATGCGGCGCGGCGACGTATCTTCTGACCGAAATGTCTAAGGCGTCAGGGTCAGGTGCATGTATGATCATTCCCAATGTCAAGCGTAAAAAGGAGCTCGAAAAGCTCTGCGGATACGCGGATATTGAGATGAGATATTGATATAGCCTCGCACGTTACGACCGGCCGGTGAGGAGGTAATACATTTCCTGAAGCGCCGCAAATGTTGCGGCGGAGCACACGACTGCGGAGCTGTATTTCAGTTCGACTAAGCTCAGGGTCAGAGGGAGCAGGAACAGCAGCAGTCCGGTGACTTTATTCATAACGGAGTGCACGGACACCAGACCTATCCGGAGGACAAGGCCGAACGCAATATTGGCGAGCTTGATGAGCGCGATGACGGCGACCCATATCCACAGCCACATCGGCAGGTGAAGCTGAGGCAGAAGCTTCGTCATTGCCGCTGCAACAAATATGATGTCGGCAGCGGTGTCGAGCTTTGAGCCGAAGCTGCTGGTGCTGTTCGTCCTTCTGGCGACAGCGCCGTCCGCCATGTCGCTCAGTCCGCAGACGAGATACACGATATAAAATTGAACCGAGAACGCGGACAAAAATATCAGAACTATGCTGCACAGAATTCTGAAGCCCGTGATCATGTTTGCAATCTGCTTTTTCATATACCCCGCCCCGTTCGGTAATTCGACCGTTTAAAAATCTGTGTGCCGAATTGTACGGCGCACATTACATATCAATGATTATATTTTTGCCCCCCTTGTCAACGGGGCAGAGAAAACCAAGCGGCTCCCTTTTGAAGCCGCTTGGTTTTTATATATCGGGATGTCAATCCGTGCCTTACAGGAGCGCTTTGACCTTGGCGGCGATGTTCTCCGCAGTCAGGCCATATTCCTCAAACAGCGCGTCGGGCTTGCCGGACTGGCCGAAACGATCCTCAACGCCGACACGGTCGAAGCCCGCACCGGCGTGACCGGCCAGAACTTCCGCAACAGCGGAGCCGAGGCCGCCGGTGACGAAGTGCTCCTCGGCGGTGACGATGGCTTTAACCTTGCCGTTATAGGCGAGGATGGTCTCTTTGTCGAGGGGCTTGATGGTGTGGAAATTCACGACCGCCGCGCTGATGCCCTCGGCCTCCAGCAGCTCTGCCGCCTTGATGGCGCGGGTCACCATGAGTCCGGCAGCGAAGATCGCAGCGTCGCTGCCGTCACGGATGACGTTGGCCTTGCCGGGGATGAACGGCGTGTCCGCATCGGTCACGGCGTCGGTATTCGGGCGGGACAGGCGCAGATAGACGGGGCCGTCTATCTCCACGGCTGCTGCGACAGCCTTCTTGGCCTCCTCGGCGTCACAGGGGACGAACACGGTCATGCCGGGAATGCCGCGCATGAGGCTTATATCCTCAAGAGCCTGATGGGAGCCGCCGTCCTCGCCGACGCTGAGCCCCGCGTGGGTGAACGCGAGCTTGACGTTTGCCTTGGCATAGGCGACACTGTTGCGAATCTGCTCATATGCGCGGCCTGTGCCGAACATGGCGAAGGTGCTGGCGAAGGGAATATAGCCGGAGAAGGCGAAGCCCGCCGCCGCGTCTATCATGTTTGCCTCGGCGATGCCAAAATCATAGAACCTGTCGGGAAAAGCCTTTTTGAAGGTGCTGGTCTTTGTGGAGCCGGAGAGATCCGCGTCCATAACGACTATGCGCTCGTTGGTTTTGCCAAGCTCTGCAAGAGCTTCGCCGTATGCTTCTCTTGTGGATTTAGCCATTTAACGCAGCCTCCAATTCTTTCATGGCCGCCTCGTAGTCGGCGGTCTTTATAGTGGTGCCGTGCCAGCCGGGGTTGTTCTCCATGAAGGAAACGCCCTTGCCCTTGACGGTCTCGCAGCAGATGAACTTCGGCTTGCCGGGATTGTGCGGCAGGCGAAGCGCCGCAGTGACGGCATCGATATCGTGCCCGTCCACGGTGACGGTGTCAAAGCCGAAGGCGGCAAACTTCGCGCAGATGTTGCCGAGAGACATGACGTCGTCGTTCTTGCCGTCTATCTGAAGGCCGTTATGGTCGAGAATAACGGTGAGATTATCGAGCTTATAATGGGCGGCGGACATCGCGGCCTCCCATACCTGCCCCTCCTGACACTCGCCGTCGCCGACCATGGTGTACACCTGATAGCTCTTGCCGGCGTGCTTTGCGGCCATGGCCATGCCTACGGCGATGGACGCGCCCTGACCGAGGGAGCCGGTGCAGGCATCAACGCCGGGGGTCTTGTTCTTGTCGGGATGCCCCTGCAGGTGGCTTCCGAGCTGGCGCAGAGTCATAAGCTCCTCCTTCGGGAAGAAGCCCTTGTCCGCCAGCACCGCGTAGAGCGCGGGGCAGCAATGACCCTTGCTCAGGACGAAACGGTCACGATCCGGCATCTGCGGATCGGCAGGGTCAACGTTCATCACGTTATAATACAGCGCGACCAGCTCGTCGATGCAGGACAGGGAGCCGCCCGGATGACCGGACTGCGCCTTGTACAGCTCTTCGATAATATCGATTCTGAGCTGAGCCGCTTTCTTCTGAAGCGTCATTCTTTATTCCTCCATTCAGGTTTGTAGCCAATCGAGCGGGAATACAATCCCGCAGAGCGACATCTATAATTATACATTACCGCGAATAGAATTTCAATATATAAAGCTCTTGAAAAAAGTCGGTAAATGCTGTTTAATATCAGCGGAGTGATTTGATTGAAATACAAAATTATCGCATTTGACCTTGACGGTACAATTTTGAACGACGCAAAGGAAATCCCGGAGGAAAACATGCGTATGCTGCGCCGCGCGGCGGAGTGCGGCGTACAGGTCGTCCCGGCGACGGGGCGGATGTATCCCGGCCTGCCGGAGCGGATGCGCGCGCTGCCGTTTGTGCGCTACTGCATATGCATAAACGGCGCTCAGATCTATGACGCGTGGGAGAAAAAAGTGCTCTGCCGGGCGGAGATACCGGCGGCGCGGGCGCTGGAGCTTGCGGAATTCATGGACGGCCTGCCCACGATTTACGACTGCTATCAGGACGACTGGGGCTGGATGAGCGCTGATATGTATGCGAAGATCGATGAATATGTAAGCGACCCAGGCGTTGCGCTGCTGACGAAAAGGACCCGCACGGCGGTGGACGATCTGAAAACGCTGCTGCGCGAGCGCGGAACGCCGGTGCAGAAAATGCAGATGCATTTCAACGACCCGTCACAGCGGCTGCACTGGCTGGATGCACTGCCCACGCTGTGGCCGGATATATCCGTGACCTCGTCGATAAGCAGCAACATAGAGCTGAACAGCCTTGACGCGAACAAGGGTGCGGCGCTGAAGACGCTGTGCGGCTTGCTCGGCGTCAGTTTAGAGGAGACGCTCGCCTTCGGCGACGGGTCGAACGACCTGACGATGCTCTCCGCGGCGGGAACCGGAGCCGCCATGCTCAACGCCTCGGACAAGGTCAAGGCGGCGGCGGACATCGTGACGGAGGCGGACAACAACTGCGCCGGAGTTGCGCAGACGGTATACAGGCTCATGCCGGAGATAGGGGAAATGCGCGATGAATGAAGCGATTGCAGTGCGCGCGGTGATAAGCGCGCTGATTGGGTATCTGCTCGGCTGCATAAGTCCGTCGTTCCTCATCGGGAAGCGGCGCGGATACGATGTGCGCGAGACGGGGTCGAAGAACGCCGGCGCATCGAACACGATAATCATGGCGGGGAAGTTCGCCGGAGTGCTGGTCGCGGTGCTGGATATTCTGAAAGCGGCGGCGTCATGGTGGATAGCAGCCGCGCTGTTCCCGGAGCTTGAATCCGCCGGGCAGATAGCGGGCGCGGCCTGTGTGCTGGGGCACATGTTCCCCGTGTTTCTGGGCTTCAGGGGCGGAAAGGGCTTCGCCTGCCTCGGCGGGCTGGCGCTTGCCTGCGGCCCCGCGACATTTTTGCTGATGGTTCTGCTCGCGGCAATTATCGGCTTTGCAAGCAGCTATATCTGCATCGCGGCGGTGTCGATGTCGGTCGTTTTCCCGCTGTATTACGCGCTGACCACCGGCTCATGGCTGGGCGCACTGATATTGCTGCTGCCGTCGCCGTTCGTGTTCTATAAGCACCGGGAGAATTTCCTCAGGATCGCGGCGGGGCAGGAGTTGAAGCTGAGCTTCCTGTGGAAAAAGGAGAGCGAAATGAACCGCACCGGGCATATCGCCGCCGTCGAAAACGAACCCGACGACGAGATGCAGGCGTAAAAATTTGCAGCTTGTTGAGAAAATAAGAAATTCCGTGGATTAATCCACGGAATTTCTTTATCTGAGCCGGTCGAAGCCGTCGTCCACGGGGGGCTGAGTCTTCTTCGGCTTTTTGCCCATATTCTGAATGATTACCCAAGTGTAGTACATGAACATCAGCGCGGTGGAGACGAAGATAAGCTGCATACCGAAATAGCGTTCGTCCGCGATGCACATTACGCACAGCATCGCGCCGATCATTGAGAAAAACAGACTGTGCCACGGTTTGGACTGGCCGAACACGTATCCGGCGTTATAGAAGAAGCCGATCATTGCAACCGAGACCGCGATGATCTCCACGGCGTAAGCCCAGACGACGCTGTTGATGTCGTTGGCCTTGTAGCAGACGACAAGCCAGAGCGCGTACATCAGCACCGGCAGCATGGACATCAGGCACAGCGGGGAAATCTTGGCCTGCGGGTCGTTCACCTTTTTCATAAGCAGCGGGAACGCGACTCCGGAGAGGAGCGCCAGCCCCGCGAGGATGAGCAGAAACACGACCTCGTCGTCGGTCTCGCAGCTCATGGCCAGAACGAGCGCGCCGAGGCACATCATTCCGCCGATGACCCAGCGGAGAAGGGAGAAGAGCCGCCCGGTGTTGGCCAGCGCCTCATGCGGCGCGATGGGCGGGACGAACTGCTGCTCCTTCATACGCTTGATGAAGCGATAGAACACCGCGGCCGCCGCGAGGACTATCAGCACCACCGCGACGTTCAGCGCGCTGGAGCCGCAAAGCCCGTTGTCGTCGAACGCGATCTGAAGCTGGAGCCAGCGGATAAAAACACCGAAAGCGCTTGCGCCCAGCACGTAGCAGTCGAGCTTCAGGGCAAGCTGTTTCATTTCGTTGCGCATAAAAATTTACCTGCTTTTATATTATTTGTATATATGGATTTTATACTCATTCTGCCATTCCGTCAAGCGGAAGATGAGGAGGACAAGATGAAGCGAACGATTTTGATGTCGTATATCGCGCTGGTGATCGCCGTTGTGCTGTCGGCAGCGGCAGGGCGCGGCACGGAGAGCGCCCCGGAAGAAACTTCCCCGCCCGCGGAAAGCTCCGCGCCGGAGACGACGCCGCAGCCCCTGTCCGCGCCGGAGCGGATAAGCCTGCTGACCGGGGACGGCATACTGGAAATGGACATGCAGGAGTATCTGATCGGCGTCGTCGCGGCGGAGATGCCGGCGGCGTTCCCGGATGAGGCGCTGAAGGCGCAGGCGGTGGCCGCGCGGACATATGCGATGAACTGCGCCGCGGGCGAAAAGCACGGCGATGCGCAGGTGTGTGCCGATTATAAATGCTGTCAGGCGTGGCAGGACGACGCCGCACTGCGCGAAAAATGGGGCGCGGACTACGACATGTATCTGGAAAAAATAAGCGCCGCAGTCGCGGCGACGGCGGGGCAGTATCTCAGTTACGAAGGGGAGGCGGTGTTTGCGGCGTTCCATTCCTCGTCCGCCGGGGCGACCGAGGCCAGCGGCAGCATATGGAGCGCGCGGCCGTACCTCATAAGCGTCAGCAGTCCGGAGACGGAGAAAGACGTGCCTAACTTTGTTAGCTGCGTTGACTGCACGGAGCTTGATTTCCGGGATACGCTGCTCTCCGCGCATCCCGAAGCGGACTTCACCGGAGACGCGTCTGGCTGGGTAGGCGAGATTTCCCGCGACGAGAGCGGGCGTGTGGCCAGCGTCGTTCTGGGCGGAGTCAGTGTGGCGGGGACGGAGATCAGGAGCCTGTTTTCGCTCCGTTCCACGGCATTCGAGCTTGAATACGACGGCGGCTTCCATTTCACCGTCAGGGGCTACGGCCACGGCGTCGGAATGAGCCAGTACGGCGCAAAGGTCATGGCCGAGGACGGCGCTGACTATCGGGCGATACTGGCTCATTATTATCCGGGATGCGAGCTTATAGGCTGAGCTTCCTCTCATAGGTGCAGAAGCAGTAGCGTATGCCGTTCTCCTCCTCCCACGGCTCCTGCGAAACGCACTCCCATTCGGGGTTGCGGTCGAGGTTCGGGAAGAAGCTGTCAGACGGCGGCTCGATGTCTATTTTGGTGACGTATACGCGCTCAAGATAGTTGAAAAACTGCATGTAAACGCTTGCGCCGCCTATGACGAAGCACTGTTCAAAGTCCTCCGCCGCGTCCAGCGCCTCGCCGGTGCTGTGCACGACCAGCGCGCCGTCCACGTTGATGCCCTGCCGGGAGACGACGATGTTGAAGCGGTTCGCCAAGGGTTTGCCGCCCGGAAAATCCTCAAGCGTTTTGCGGCCGACTATGACGGCGGAGCCGTCGGTAAGGCGGCGGAAATGGCGTCTGTCGGCCTTGAGGACGACGGGCTGTGTGCCGCCGTCGCCGATGCCCCAATCGGAATATACTGCAACTATTGCGTCCATGGTGTTACCTCTGTCTTTACAGCGCTACGGGTATTTTCTCGTCAAAAGGCGTGAACTCGTAATTTTCCATGCGGAAGCTGTCGCGCGTGAACTTGTAGAAATCGTCGACGCTCGGATCGACGATGAACCTCGGCGCGGGCTTCGGCTCGTTTTGGATTATCCGCTCTATCATCGGCACATGCCGGTCGTATATGTGCGCGTCGGCGATGACGTGTATGAATTCGCCCGGCTCGAAACCGGAGACCTGCGCCAGCATTATCGTCAGCACGGCGTACTGCACGACGTTCCAGTTGTTCGCGGCGAGCATGTCCTGCGAGCGCTGGTTCAGTATGGCATTGAGCTTATTCCCGGTGACGTTGAAGGTCATGGAGTACGCGCAGGGGTAGAGTGCCATTTCCGACAGGTCGGCAAAATTATAAATGTTCGTCATAATGCGGCGCGAGGCCGGGTTATGCTTGAGATCCCACAGCACCTTATCGACCTGATCCATGTCGCCCTCAGGGTAATGGTGCTTCACGCCCAGCTGATATCCGTAGGCCTTGCCGATGGAGCCGTTCTCGTCCGCCCACGCGTCCCAGACGCGGGTGCGCAGATCGTGCACGTTATTGCTCTTGGCCTGCCATATCCACAGCAGCTCGTCAATGGCGGACTTCCAGTATGTGCGCCGAATGGTGAGTATCGGAAATTCGCTGGAGAGATCGTAGCGGTTTACAATGCCGAATTTCTTGACCGTGTGGGCGCTTGCGCCGTCCTCCCAGTGCGGGCGGACTTCGCGGTCGGTGTCCCAGATGCCGTTATCAAGAATGTCCCGGCAGTTCCGGATGAATATTTCGTCTGCTCTGCTCATATCGCACCGCCTTAAAAAAACTAAATCTTATAATAACACAACTGCCGCCGCATGTCCACAGGAACCGCTGCCCGTCCGTCCGAATACCATGGAGCGAGGAGGTGGTTTGTTTGTGAAATTTGCTGTAATTGGAGGAGATCTGCGCTCCGCGCTGCTCTGCTCAATGCTGGCGGGCGACGGACACCGGGTGTATAGCTTCGCGCTTGAGAAAGCGGAGCTGCCGCCGGAGGTGCCAAAGGCCGGGTGCATTCAGGGCTGTACATACGGCGCGGACTGCGTCATACTGCCGTGTCCCGCGGAGAAGGGCGGTTTTCTGAACGCCCCGTTTGCCGCTGAGACCCACCGGATGACCGAGGTGTGCGGCGCGCTCTGGCCGGGGCAGATACTGTGCGCGGGGAAGCTGGGCGACGCCGCAACCGCCTGCGCGATAGAGGCGGGGGCGCAGGTGGAGGACATCATGCTGCGGCAGGATTTCGCCGTGGGCAACGCGGCGATAACCGCCGAGGGGGCGCTCGGCCTGCTCATCTCCGGCAGCGATAAGACGCTCTGGCGGCGGAAAGCTCTCGTACTCGGCTGGGGGCGCATAGGCTCCATTCTTGCCCAGCGGCTGCGGGCGCTTGGGGCGGAGGTATACGCCGCGGCCAGAAAGAGCCGCGACCGCGCAATGGCGCGCGCGATGGGCTGCCATGGGCTTTACTTTGACGAACTTGAGGGGCGCATCGCCGACTTCGACTACATAATTAACACGATACCGGCGCGCGTTCTCAGCGACGCTGCGCTCTGCTGCGTCCGCGATGACGCGCTGCTGCTGGAGCTTGCCTCGCAGCCCGGCGGCTTCGACCGGAATCTGGCCGAAAACATCGGGATAAGGACGATATACGCGCCGGGGCTGCCCGGAAAATGCGCGCCCTATGGCGCGGCGGAGCTTATGCGCGAGGCAATATATGACGTTTTGAACGAGCAGGGGGAGTAGTGATGGGCGAGAAGAAAATTATCGGTCTGGCGCTGTGCGGGTCGTATTGCAGCTATGACAAGGTGTTCGCCGCGGCGGGGGCGCTTGCGGAGAAATACGAGCTGATTCCGATCATGAGCGGCACCGCCGCCGCGACGGACAGCCGCTTCGGCACGGCGGAGGAGAACATGCGCAGACTCGCCGAGCTGACGGGGCGCGCCGATGTTGTGACGACGATAGCCGACGCAGAACCGCTCGGCCCCGCGCGGCCGATGGATGCGCTGCTGATCGCGCCGTGCACCGGCAATACGCTCGCAAAGCTTGCGCACGGGATAACGGACAGCGCCGTGACGATGGCGGCGAAGGCGCATCTTCGCAACGGGCGGCCGCTCGTGCTTGCAATATCGACGAACGACGGGCTTTCAGGCTCGGCGGAAAATATCGCGCGGCTGCTGAACCGGAAGAACGTCTATTTCGTCCCTTTCGGGCAGGACGATCCGGGGAAAAAGCCCTGCTCGCTTCAGGCGGATTTCAGCCAGATGGGCGCAGGTGTGGAAGCGGCGATGGCGGGAGTGCAGCTTCAGCCGATTTTGACTGCAAAATAATGGCGTTGCGGCATTGACAGGAAATTGTTTAGCATGTTACAATTATAAAAGCACGTTAACGAACGATAAAGCGGAGGAGAGAAAATGAAGAAAAAGCTATGGATAATCGCCGTCGTGGCGATACTCGTCGTCGCGGTGCTGGCGTCTCTGGCGGCCTGCGGCAATCTGTTTTCCAAGAACGACGAGCCGGTGGAGCCGGAAGATGAACTGACGGCCGAAGAGCCTGAGGTCGAAGTGACCGAGGAGCCGGAAGAAACCGCACAGCCTGAGGAGCCAGAAGCCACAAAGACCCCGGCGAGCACCGGCAAAGGCACCGGCACCGGCAGCGGCAGCAGCAACAAGCCCGGTAATTCCGGCAGCACCACGCCCGCACCCACTCCCAGCGCTGAACCCGATCCCGCACCGAGCACCGAGCCCGAACCCGGCACGGAGCCGACTCCCGCACCCAGCCCGGACACTGAGCCGAACCCCGGCTACGATCCGACTCCTGCGCCCGATCAGGACAACGGCAGCGGCAGCAGTCTGGAGGATGCCATAAGGGACATTATCGACGAGTCGCATAAGCCCGGCAACGGCGACCTTGGCGGCGCGATCGGCGGCCTGATAGGCACGATCATCGGCGGCGGCGAGAAGCCCTGAGTACATAAAGCAAGGTAAAACGATCCCGCATCACAGAAGTGATGCGGGATTTTGCTATTACTTGTTTTTCAGCGAGGATTCCACAAGCGCCTTGAACAGCGGATGGGCGCGGTTCGGGCGGCTCTTGAACTCCGGATGGAACTGCACGCCGACGAAGAAGCGGTGATCGCTCAGCTCGACGGCCTCGACGATATGCCCGTCGGGGGACTGGCCGCAGAGCGTCATGCCCGCGTCGATGAGAGTCTCGCGGTAGTCGTTGTTGAACTCGTAGCGGTGGCGGTGGCGCTCGCGTATCTCGTCGCAGCCGTAGCACTCATGCATACGCGTACCGGGCAGGATATGGCACGGGTATGCGCCGAGGCGCAGCGTCGCGCCCTTGTCGATAGTCTCGCTCTGGTCGGGCAGAAAGTCGATTATCTTGTGCTGGGAGGTCTTGCTGAACTCGCCGGAGTTTGCGTCCGCAATGCCGCAGACGTGGCGCGCAAATTCGATGACGGCTATCTGCATGCCGAGGCAGATGCCGAGATAGGGGATGTCGTGCTCACGGCAGTATTTCGCGGTGGTTATCATGCCCTCAATGCCGCGGTCGCCGAAGCCGCCGGGGACGATTATCCCGTCGCAGCCGGCGAGCTGCGCGGCGACGTTGTCCTCGGTGATGTCCTCGCTGTCGATCCAGCAGATATCCACCTGCGCGCCGCACTCGTAGCCGCTGTGGTGCAGCGCCTCGGCGACGGAGAGATACGCGTCGTGCAGCTGCACATATTTGCCGACAAGGCCGATGGTGACCTGACGGCTGGGATGGCGGATGCGGTCGACCAGCGCTTCCCACTCCTTGAGGTCGGGGGTCTTGTCCTCCAGACCAAGCTCGCGGCACACAACGGAGGAGAGACCGTTTGCCTCAAGCATGAGCGGCGCTTCATAGAGATTGGGCAGAGTCAGGTTCTCGATGACGCAGTCGGGCTTGACGTTGCAGAACATGGCGATCTTTCTGAAGATGCTGTCCTCCAGCGGCTCGTCGCAGCGCAGGACGATAATGTCAGGCGAGACGCCCATGCCCTGAAGCTCCTTGACGGAGTGCTGGGTGGGCTTGGTCTTGTGCTCGTCGCTGCCGCGCAGGAAGGGGACGAGGGTGACGTGGATGAACAGGGAGTTGCCGCGCCCCTGCTCCAGCCCGATCTGGCGGATAGCTTCGATGAATGGCTGGCTCTCGATATCGCCGGTCGTGCCGCCGATCTCGGTTATGACGACGTCGGCGTTCGTCTTCTTGCCGACGCTGTAAACAAATTCTTTTATCTCGTTCGTGATGTGCGGGATGACCTGCACGGTCTGGCCGAGGTATTCGCCGCGGCGCTCCTTGTTAAGTACGTTCCAGTAGACCTTGCCGGTGGTGAGGTTTGAAAAGCGGTTCAGATCCTCGTCGATGAAGCGCTCGTAGTGGCCGAGGTCGAGGTCGGTCTCCGCGCCGTCCTCGGTGACGTAGACCTCGCCGTGCTGATAGGGGCTCATCGTGCCGGGGTCGACGTTGATGTAGGGGTCGAGCTTCTGCGCGGCGACCTTCAGTCCGCGCGCCTTCAGAAGGCGGCCAAGAGACGCGGCGGTTATGCCCTTGCCAAGACCTGAAACGACGCCGCCGGTAACGAAAATGTACTTGCTCATATCGGTATCTCTCCTCATGTGCGCAGTGCTGCGCGAATATAAAAATAAAACGTTCTCCGATGCCTAAAGGGGGCAGTTGGCCCCATACATCAGCGAACGCTTTCATGCAAAAAAATACCGGTATTTAAATTACTGCGATAGTATACAGCAGCTTTTTTGATTTGTCAATATCGAAAATCGAAAAAATTTGGGCGGCCTGTAAGGCCGCCCAAATCGGGGTAACTCGGATTATTCGTAGAGCGCTTTGAGCTTCATCAGATGCTCGTAGCGAGCCTTGGCGTTGTCCTCGGATTCCTTGAAGAGTCTGTCGGCTCTTGCGGGGAACTCGCGGGTCAGACGGCTGTAACGGGCCTCGTTCATCAGGAACTCCTGATAGCCGCCGGCCGGCTCCTTGCTGTCGAGCGTGAAGGGCTTCTCGGCATCGGGGTTGAAGCGGAAGAGGTTCCAGTAGCCGCACTTGACTGCCTTCTCCATCTCCTTCTGGCAATTCTCCATGCCGCCCTTGATGCTGTGCATCTCGCAGGGGGAGTATGCGATGATGATGGAGGGTCCCTTGTGGGCTTCTGCCTCGGCGATGGCCTTCAGGGTCTGAACCTTGTTTGCGCCCATTGCGATCTGGGCAACATAGACATAGCCGTAGGTCATGGCGATCTCGGCGAGAGACTTGGACTTGATCTCCTTACCGGCTGCCGCAAACTGCGCGACCTGACCGATGTTGGAAGCCTTGGAAGCCTGTCCGCCGGTGTTGGAGTAGACCTCGGTGTTGAACACGAAGATGTTGACGTCTTCGCCGGAGGCGAGGACATGGTCAACGCCGCCGAAGCCGATATCGAAGGCCCAGCCGTCGCCGCCGAAGATCC
>CAVCWF010000007.1:0-12655 GCA_963605945.1 Lachnospiraceae bacterium | reverse complement strand
GGTTTCCGCATCGAGTGCGAGACCGGTTTTCGGATCATATTTTGTCATGTCAATAAGTATTGCCGAGCCGTCGGGCAGCAGCTCCAGCGCGCCGGAGTCGTCAAGCAATTTAAACTGCGCGTTGTAGCATTCAACGGAATATACGCCGAGACGGCGCAGTAGTCCGCGGCTCATCTTCCCGTCGCGCAGCTGTCGACACAGCTCAGCGCCATCGCCGAGCGGCAGATATACGGTTCGAGTGGGCGTCTCAATGAGCCTGAACTGTTCCGCAACCTGAGCAAACGGCAGCATACAGCCGCTGGCAACATTTTTTATCATGGGAAGTATGCGCTTTTTGTCGAGCGTGTCAGGGCTGCGGAGGTTGAAAAGCTCGGTGAAATAAGCTTTTATTGCCTCAGGCGAGGACAAGTCGGTATGCCGCCTTGCAGCGTAGTTCATGGCGCTGATATTCTGCGCCAGCATTTGCGGCGCCGTCTGCCCGTCAAGCTGAAAACGGTACACAGGACCGACCTTAGGCTGTCCCTCGCGGTTGCAGCGCCCGGCGGTTTGCAGCAGCGAATCAAGCCCGCATTGTTCGCGGTAGGCGACGGGGAAGTCCACATCGACGCCCGCTTCTATAAGCGACGTTGAGACTACGCGGCACGGCCTCCCGTCGTGAAGCCGGGCGCGTATCTCAGCGATCTGGCGTTTGCGGTCAGCCGCGCACAGCAGCGTGGTGAGGCAGTAGCTGCCGCTGTCCGACAGAGCGGCGTACAGCTCCTGCGCTGTCTTGCGTCGGTTCACAACGCACAGAACCTGCTCGTGTACCTGCAGCCGGGAGCAAAGCTCGTCAGTGGAGATGCTGCCGAGATCATGTATCTCGGTGCGGCGCAGCGCGCTGTACATTCCGGCAACATCGGGACATATTTCGCGCTGTGTCAGTCCGGGCGCGATGCGCGCGAAAAGCGGCGCAAGCGTCGGCTGAGTGGCCGTGCAGAGCACGGATGTGACATGGTAGTGCTCCACAAGCTGGGCAATGGCCGAAAGGCACGGCAGGAGGTAATCCAGCGGCAGAGTCTGCGCCTCGTCAAAAATAATCACGCTGTTTGCAATATTGTGCAGCTTGCGGCAGCGGCTGCTGCGGTTTGAGTAGAGCGACTCAAAAAACTGTACGGCAGTCGTGACAACGATGGGGGCATCCCAGTTTTCGCTGGCGAGCAGCTTTCGATACTGCGTGGGGGTCAGATCGTCCGATTCTGCGAGGAGATATTCGGCGGCAGAGTAGTGGGCGAGAACGTTTTCTTCACCGAGAAGCTCGGCGAACACGCCGGCAGTCTGGTCAATTATCGAAGTGTATGGAATGACGTATATCACGCGTGACATGCCGTGCGCCGCCGCGTGTTCCAGCGCAAATGCCAGAGAAGCGAAGGTTTTGCCTCCGCCGGTGGGCACGGTAAGCGTATACATACCTTGCTCCCACTGTGCGCCGCGTTCCATGCAGGCTCGCAGCGCCGCATTGCGCTGGGATGCAATCGGGCTTTCGGGATTCGCCAGATAGTCTGTGGCTTGCGCTCTCACTTTTTTGAGAAGTGCGGATATTGATTCGCCGCTGCCGCGCGGCGCGGCTTGTCCATCCATGAAATTCTGCGTGTCCTGAAAATCGGCGTCTACCAGACAGGAGTACAGCATACGCGTATAAAACGCGGCGGTGATGCAGTCCGACACTGCCCATGCGGGAGGCTTTGCAGTTGGGGGAGCGATTTCGTTCTGCCACTCAGCGTATGACGGCAGCTTACGTCTCAAACGGCCTTGGAGGGTCGTGTCGTCGGCTTTATCGTTGCGGTTGCCGCAGTCGGGTATACCGCCGTGGTGCCCGGCGATGGCAAGCGCCGCGGGCAGATCCCTGCGGTTATATGCTTCCAGCGCTCCGGCGGTGGAGTGGTCAACAGACACGGCGCTTCCGCGGATCCGCTGCTGGAATGCGGCGCTGTATTTGCCGATGTCGTGCAGCAGTCCGGCGGCGCACGCTTCATCGGCTGCGCCAAACGGCGCGGCAAACCCGGCGGCGAGTTCTCCTGTGCCGTGCAGATGTTCCGAAACGGTCTGTACTCTGCCGTCATCGGCAATATGGGCAAGATACTCCAAGTTTTGAACCTCCACGTTTGTTATATTTCAACAACATGATAACATATTATGGCCGAAATAACAACAAGTTTTGGCAGAATATAATAAAACCTGAGCCGATAACCCACGAGAATGTCTCTGGATTATCGGCTCAGGCTTACTCTTTATCCCCGGTGATGAAGTAGTCGCAATAGTCGCCGCCGGCGGCGAGAGTGTGCTGCCGGTGCAGCACGCCGTGCTGGAGCGTTATCATAACCTCGTCAAGCTCGCAGAACAGCGGCATCAGCTCCCGGACGCCCAGCTTCTCTGCGTACGCGCAGATGGGGCAGCGGGTGATGCGGTAATAACACGCGCCGTCATAGGGCTGACCCTCGAAGTCCACCTTGAAGGAGGTCGGGTACTGCGTCTCCTTCTCAGGCGTATACCATGCGGCATATTTCACGACGCTCTTCTTGTTCTCCACCTTGCCCTTCGCCGTGTTCAGATCCGTCCGGCTGAAGTACCACTTGACGTGATACAGCGCGCGGCGCATCATCTCCTGCACGGTTTCCGGCGGAATCTTTTTCTCGCTCGCCACATACGGGGCGACGAAGGCCAGCGCGAACAGCTCGTTATACGCCATGGGGTTGTCGTCACCGATATCGTCGGCCTTTGCCACCAGCTCCTTATAGACCTTGTGGCTCTTCTTCATTATCTCCGCGGCGTACTGCTTGCCGTATTTCTCCGTGAGAACCTGCTTCATCGGAGCCTTGAACATCCAAAAATAAAAACCGTTATACTTCATTCTTCGCATCCTCCTTCTGTAATGCCCGCCGAATCAAACAGCGCGACCCAGCCGCCGAGATGATAGGTCATCAGCGAGTTCATATAGTCCTCGGCGGTTTTCGCGTCGGGACTGTCGAGCACGACGCGGCGGTAGCTGTCAAACTGCACGGAGATCAGCAGCCCCAGCAGCTTTTCGTCCACGCCGGTATAGCCCATACTGCGGAAGAACGCGGCACTCTCGTCGATCTTTGTCTGCACCACCATGTCAAAATAGCGCTCAAGACTGCTGCCCGCGCTCTTATAAAACAGCAGCACCGCCTCGTTATAGTGAGCGAGAATAAGCCGCAGTATCGCCGCGGATTCGTGCCGCATGGAGACCTTGAGCTGTGCCAGAAGTCCGCCGTCCGCGCCGGAATAATAATCAGCCTTGACGCTTTTGAACGTCGCCTCAATGTCGTCAAGAAACGGCTTCAGCAAGCTTGCGAAAAGCTCGTCCTTCGATCTGTACCGCGTCTGTATCGCGCCGACCGTGATACCGGCCTTCTCCGCGATTTTCCGCAGTGACGCGCCCGTATAGCCCTTGTCCAAAAATTCCTCCATCGCCGCCGACGTTATCTTGTCGTCCAGCGAATGATCTCTCAGCGCCATAGCCCACCTCGCAATTCATAAATACGCCGTAATTGATTACAGTGTAATTATAATACGCACGGCTAAAAAGTCAAGAGCAAATTGAAAATGTATGTGTCATATGCCGCGGCTCAAAAGCGTCCCGCCGCCGGAGACGTGGTACTGCATGTGCTTCGCAGTGCCGTCCGCGCGGAGCTTGACAGCGGGGGGATATTGGCTTATCATACAGGCTATCCATTCTTGCATTCAGGAGGCATAGCCTTGAAAAAACTCTCTGCATTCAATGCCGTGCTCGCGCTGCTGCTCCTCGTGGCCTGCGGCGCGGCTGAGCCTGCGCCCACGCCCACGGCCGAGCCGAGTCCGGGCAGCGCCGAGATAATAATCGCGCCGAGCGACACGCCGGACGTCTCCGGCGGAGATACGGCGATTGACACTGCACAAACGCTGCTTGACAGCATGACGCTTGAACAGAAGGTCGGTCAGCTGTTCATTATCCGCCCCGAATCGCTGGACACCGGGCTGACGCCTGAGCAGGTTCACGACGCGTCGCAGTACGGCGTGTCGGCGCTGAGCGGGGATATGGCGGCACAGCTCAGTCTGCGCCCGGCGGGCGGCTTCATTCTGTTCGGCAAAAATATTCAGGATCCCGACCAGCTCAACGCGTTTATTTCGGCGCTGAGAGACGAATCCGACTGCGCGCCGTTCATTGCGACCGACGAGGAGGGCGGAGCGGTGTCCCGCGTCGCCGGTTCCGCGGCCTTTGACGTGCCAAGATATGAGGGGGCGCAGACCGAGGCCGCCGCGGGCGAGGACGCCGTGCGCAATATGTACGCGTCCATCGGGGAATATCTGCGCGAGTACGGCTTCAACCTTGATTTCGCGCCGGTAGCGGACACGAATTCCAACCCCGACAACATCATAATCGGCAGCCGCGCCTTCGGCAGCGACCCGGAGCAGGTCGCCGTCATGGTCGGGGCGGCGGTGGACGGGCTGCACAGCGCGGGCATAATGACCTGCGTCAAGCATTTTCCCGGCCACGGCGACACGACCGGCGACTCGCACAACGGCTATGTCTCGCTCGACAAAAGCTGGGCGGAGATGCTGGACTGCGAGCTTATCCCGTTTGAGTCCGTGCTCGACAGGACGGACATGCTGATGGCGGCACATATCACTCTGCCGCAGGTCACGGACGACGGACTGCCCGCTTCGCTGTCATACGAGCTGCTTACGCAGAGACTGCGCGGGGAGCTGGGCTATGACGGCGTGATAATCACCGACTCGCTCGCCATGGGCGCGATAACCAAAAATTACAGCCCAGCCGAAAGCGCCGTGCTTGCGGTCAAGGCCGGGGCGGATATAATCCTCATGCCGTATGATTATGCCGCGTCCTTTGACGGCGTCCTGAACGCGGTTCGCGCCGGAGAGATAAGCGAGGAGCGCATCGACGAGAGCGTCCTGCGCATATTGCGGCTCAAGGCCGAATACGGCCTGCTGGGCTGATGAAAAGTGCCGCAATTCCGGCGGCGTGTACGCAAAAAACCAGCGTGACTTTTTAGTCACGCTGGTTTTTTAACGCCCATATTTTTCTTCAAGTTCCTTCGTATGAGCGCGGAACAGTTCGAGTGCCCGCGCCTGAATGGAGGGAAGCGACCTTTGATCCGTATCCGCAAACTCGCGCTTGATTCGCGCAGAAGCGGCCGCGTGAGCGTCATTGGCTCTGCTTGCATCCGCTGTCAATAAAAATTCTTGCAACAGGCCTAAATCGCCGGAGTAATGCAGCTCCACCAGCTTTGCCCGATATTCCAGTTCTGCGGGGGTGATCTCCGGGAACCGTTTCATGTCAACGGCGTGTTGCGCCTCGTGTTTCAGCAGCGAAACAAGAAAACGCTCGCTTTCAAAATCATACGTCTGCGCAATGCAGTTGATCGTGCCGTCGGGCGAAGCCCAGCCGCCCGTGCCGAACCTGCCGAAGGTCAGGTAATCCATCCAGCTCCGGAATACGAAGCCATTCAGCATGTTGACCGTGTATTCCGCTATCCCGTCCGGCAGCTCGACGCGGTAGACGGTCGGAACCGTTTCCCGCCATACATAAGGGCCGTAATAGCCCTGAGTTCTGCCGAAAAGCGCGTGATAGCCATCCGCTTCAAACACCGCCTGAAGCCGCTCCGACAGAAGCTCTTCGTCTGCGTCCGGCATATTTAGAAGCGTTTTTAGCCCAGTAAGCAGCTTACCCGCGGCCTCCGGCTCCGGCAAGCCGCAGTAAAATACGTCGCGGAAATAGATCTGATACAGACGCAGAATATCGTTGAGCGCGTCCGGTATGTCAAACCTGCGGTATTCGCAGTTTTCAAAAATCGCGGTGTACGCGGGAAGAATGTCTCTGAATTCTTCGTGCTCGCGCATGTATGCGATGGCACCCTTTATATCTCCGTTTATAAAAAATTGACTGATTTCCATAGCTGCTCCTTCACTGATTTTATCCGTATTGCTCGGCGAGGTATAGCTGCACCTTCGCGTCTATGGCCTGCGCGGCCTGCTGGGCGGTCGTGCCGCCGCCAAAATACACCTTGCTCTCGCGCAGCACGATTTGCAGCAGCTCGCTGTCGGTCATGTTGACCAGCGAGGCGCGGTCTATCAGCGCGTAAAGCGCGCGGGAGATATCCTCGGCGGGCGCGGTGCATTCAATCGTGAGCGGCTCGCCGTCCACATATTGGGCCAGAGCCGGAGTGAACTCCTTGTATTCCTTGACCCAACGCTCCATGCGGGCGTCCAGCGCACTCTGCATGATCGGAATATGCGGCAGATTGGGGCTGGACTGACCGCCGCTGCCCAGCAGATAATACAGGAAGTCCCGCGCGCCGTCCTTGTGATGGGACGACACGGATACCCCGACCGGGACAGACGGAGTTACGGCGATGCCTGTGCCCGAGTCGGACGGGAAGCCGATGCAGCGCGCGTTTCCGTGGTACGCCGCGTCAATGAAGGAGAGTGATTTGAGTGCGGCGGTGCCAAGCTGTGCGGGCAGCAGAAGCTGATCGCCCAAGTACACCGCGCCGAAATCCCCGCTGCCCGGATTCGCGCTGCCGTCCGGAAGCTGTGCCGCGAATTCAAGCAGGTCGGCGAAGCCGTAGTCTGCGAAATGGCAGGTCAGACTCTCCTGGTCGATATACTCGCCGCCGTTGAAGAGCAGCATGTACGAGATGAAATCCTCAGGCGTCATCGACGTGCCGAGCAACTCGGCGGGCGAATGACCGGCGGTGATGTCCAGAAATTCGCCGGTAGTCCAGCGCTCGCGGGAGCCGACAAGCTCATCCGGCGCGGCCATAAGCAGGAGACTGAACGACGGGGTGATGTAATAAAGCTCCCCGTCGGCCGCCATGGCGCGCGCCGCGCCGGGGACAAAATTGGATAGACTGACCTCCACGCCATCGCCGAACCACGGCGACAGCTCCTCCAGCAGACCGGCTTTCACGTATTTTTCGACCGGCAGGTTCGCCAGATCGTACATGTCCGGGGCGAAACCGGCCGCGATGTCGGCCTGAAGCCGGGTCATACCGGACGCCACGCCCTGTGCGTCAAACTCGGCGTAGTCGATGACGGAAATTTTGTACCCCGTGCTCTGCGCGTTGTATTCCTCGATAAGACAGAGCAGCGGATAGTTCGCGTTGTACGCCGCCAGCGTCAGCGTGACCGCAGTGCTGCCGTCAGGCAGCGACCACAGCACCGGACGGCCGGATTCGATGCCGAAATAGCTGTCATCGTCGAGAGAAATCAGCGTATTCGTGTGCATACCGCTCGTGAAGCAGTCTATAAGGGCGGCTTTTTCGCCGCTGGTGTAGTCAAGCTCGTACAGCGTATTGCCGCCGCGCGCCAGCACGTGGCCGGACTCGGCGCTCTTATGGAAGCTGCTGAATTCCTCCTGAAGCTCATAGCGCCCAAGCTCGTTCATGCCGCTGTCGAAAAGCGTGAAGCAGGTTTTCGTCTCGTACGCGCCGAGCGCGGCGGGGACGCCGCGGCAGATAAGCACCGTGCCGTCGTTGTTGAGGATGCAGGCGGCGAAGCGCGAGTATTCGCCTAGACTCTTTTCCGGCGTGCCGTCGATGTTATACAGCAAAAGCTCGTTGGCGCCGGTGATTATAAGATAATCTCCGACCAGAGACGCGCCGAGTATGACGTCGCTTGCGGCGTTTTCCGGAAGGGCGAGTGTCACGCTGCCGGTCTCCGCACCGTCGGAGAACATGTGCAGAACGCTCTGACCGGCCTCGTCGATTGCCAGCACGGCCTGCACGTCATCACGGCTCTGGCAGACGGCGGCAATGCTGCCCGGAACATCAATGGCGTACGGCTCAATGCGGCGCGCCTCGGCGTCCATTATGTAAAAGCAGGGCGACTGCGACTCGTCCAGCCCGTACAGAAACAGACGGCTCCCGGTCGTTACGGCGTCCTGAAGGTATACGTAATTGCCCGGAAGCTCCGCGACGCTTTTGTCGTAGACCTCGCCAAGCTCGATATCTTTCGGCAGCGTGGGGCTGCTTGACGGCTCGGCGACGTCGGCGGGGGAGTGGCTGGGACTTTCAATGCTGTCTACCGGAGCGGATGCGCAGGCCGAAAGCGACAGGAGCAATAAAAGCGCGAGCAGCAGAGCTATGAAGCGTTTCGTCATATGTCGTCCCTCCGCGTGTAATGATGACATTATTATACAATGTAGTCAATTATATGTATACTTAACTTTTCTTAATTGCGCGAAAAATGCCCCAAAGCTCCGCAATGCGGAACTTTGGGGCGATGTTTATTTTCCGGGAAACGTGCGTCACAGCTTCCAGCCGGAGGTCTCCTTCTTACCGCCGACAAAATCGGCGTATATGCCGGGCTGGGAGATGAGCTCGCTGTGCTTGCCCTGCTGGACAATGCGTCCGTCGTCGAGCACGAGGATCTGATCCGCGTTGCGGACGGTTTTTAGCCGGTGCGCGATCATTATGATGGTCTTGTCACGCGTCAGGGCTTCGATGGCCTTCTGAAGCCTGTCTTCGTTTTCGGGGTCGACATTCGCGGTGGCCTCGTCCAGTATGATGATGGGTGCGTCCTTGAGCATTGCGCGCGCGATGGAAATGCGCTGCTTCTCACCGCCGGAGAGCGATGCGCCGCCCTCGCCGATGACGGTGTCATAGCCGTCGGGTAGAGCCTCAATGAAGTCGTCGCAGCAGGCCTTGCGCGCCGCCTCGACGACCTGCTCATGTGTCGCGTCCGGGCAGCCGAATTTAATGTTGTTCTCGATCGTATCAGCGAAGAGGTACACGTTCTGGAATACCATGCTTATCTGGTTCATAAGCGCCTCCAGCGTGTAGTCGCGCACGTCATGGCCGCCGATGGACACGCTGCCGCTGTCAACATCCCAAAAGCGGGCGACAAGGTTGCAGAAAGTGGTCTTGCCGGAGCCGGAGGGGCCGATGATGGCGGTGGTGGTCTTGTCGGGGAGCGTAACACTTATGTCATGCAGGATGGTTTTCTCCTCATAGGAGAAGCTGACGCGGTCGAACACAATGTCGTGCTTTTCGGGCGCGATGTCCTTGCCCTTTTCATCCATCTGCGGCATCTTCTCGGCCTCCTCGGTGCGGTCGATGGCGGCGGCAGCCAGACGCAGCATCGAGACGCCCATGCCGAACAGCTTTATCTGGCTGAACACTAGGAACGACACAATAAGCGTCATCAGCGCGTTGGGGAGAGTCATAGCCCCGCGGATGCTGAACACGACGGCGGCAAGCATCATCGCAACGCCTGCCAATTGCAGCACGGCCTCCTGCGCTGCGGTGTAAGGCGTCATAACCTGCTCGACCTCAAGGCTGCTGCGGCGGTTGAACTCCAGCGCGTCGCGCAGCTTCTTGTCGCCCTTGCCGGTAAGATTGAAGGACTTGACGACGCTCATGCCCTGAATGTCCTCCAGCACGGCCTCGATGAGCGCGGTCTGGGACTCCTGCGTGTTCGCGGCGGTGAGTGCGGATTTCTTCTCCATCGCGGAGACGACAAGCAGATACAGCGCGATGCCCGCCAGTGCGATAAGACCGATGCGCCAGTCAAAGATGATTATCATCAGCACGAACACCACAGTAGTGATAAGGCCGCTGAGGATGTTCACCATGACAATGGGAACCATTGTCTCGATAGAGCTGACGACGGTCGTGCATACGCCGGAGAGCTGCCCCATGCTGTTGTCGTTGAAGAAGCCCATAGGGACACTCTTCATGCGGTCGGCAATGGAGATACGGCGGTCGGCAGCCATGAAATAGCCTGCGTGGGTCTGATACATTTTGGATGTGCTGGCGGTAACGGCTCCGCCGAAGATGCTGATAAGCTCGCAGACGAGGGCGAGCCATGCCGTCCGCCCGGAGTGCTCGCCGCCGGTCAGCGCCAGCACCACAAGGTATATCGCCGCGATCTGGAACATTTGCAGTATCGCGTTTACGAAGCTGACCGCTACGGATTTGTTGATGTTTTTCCTCTCGTCACCGGCAAACTGCCAGATTTTACGGAATGCTTCGATCATTCTGCGTCACCATCCTTTGCACCAATGTGAGCCTGCCACATTTCTTTATAGAGCGGGCTGCTCTCAAGCAGCTCTTCGTGTCTGCCCTGAGCCGCGATCCGGCCATCCTTCACGACGGCGATATTATCGGCGTTGGTGATGGTGGAGAGACGGTGGGCGATAATGATAACGGTTTTGTTTTCCACAAGCTTTGCGACTGCGCGCTGGATGACGGCCTCGTTCTCCGGGTCTATGTACGCGGTAGCCTCGTCAAGAACGATGATGGGCGCGTCCTTGAGCATGGCGCGGGCGATGGCTATGCGTTGGCGTTCGCCGCCGGAGAGATGCGCGCCGCCTCCGCCGACCATCGTGTCAAAGCCGTTTTCAAGCCCGCCGATGAAGCTGTCGCAGCCTGCGGCGTGTGCGGCGGCCTCGACCTCGGCGTCGGTCGCATCGCGGCGGCCCATGCGGATGTTCTCGCGCACGGTGTCGTCAAAGAGGTAGTTGTCCTGAGATACGAAGGCCACCTGATCGTACAGCTGGTGCAGCGGGATATCCTTGAGATCATGCCCGCCCATCGTGATGGTGCCGTCCTTCACGTCCCAGAAGCCCGCGATGAGCTTCGCCAGCGTCGATTTACCGGAGCCGGAGGGGCCGACAAGCGCCGTCATGCTGTTCTGCGGGATGGAGAGACTGATGCCGTGCAGTATCTCGCTGCCCTCGTGATAGCCGAAGGAGACGTTGTTGACCTGAATGTCATGGTTCGTGAGAGTGACAGGCTGCTCGCCGTGCTCCTGCTCCTCGGCCTTCAGTATTTCGTCGACCTGCCCCACGGTCGTGCCGACCTGAGCGAGCGTGTCAACGAAGTTGAACGCCGCGACGATCGGGGCGGACATGCCGAGCGACAGGATGATGACGGTGATGAAAGTCTCGACGGTGAGCGAGCCGTGGAGGTAGAACACCCAGCCGAGCGGGAGCACCGTCAGCATCTGGGCGGGGAAGAAGGCGTAGGCCATCGACATGCCGAACTGGCTGCGGCGCATCCAGTCAAAGTAATACTGCGCGTTTGCCCGAACCTTATCGACGAGGCGGGCGTAGGACTTCTTGCCCTGATTGAAGGCCTTGATGACCTCAATGCCGTTGATGTACTCGATCATCGAGCCGCTCATCTCGTTCGTCGCCTGCACAGCGCCCGCGTAGTCCTTGGCATAGCCGCCCATAACCATCATCATAAACACGAAGGCTATGGGGAACACCGCCAGCGACAGCAGCGCGAGACGCCAGTCGAGGACGAAGAGGTAGATGAGCGTGAGCACAGGGGCGGTTATGTTCGCCGTCATTTCCGGGAAGAGATGGGCGAGAGTCGTCTCCATGCTGTCGACCTGATCCACGATTATTTGCTTGAGCTTGCCGCTTGAGGTGTCCATAACGGAGCCGAGCGGCAGGCGGGGCAGCTTTGCGAGAAGCTGCTCGCGTATGGTTTTGAGAATGTTGAACGTCGCTTTGTGCGATACGGACAGCGCGCCGTTATAGAGCGCGGTGCGCACAAGGAACCCGGCGAGCGCCGCAATCAGCCACGGCGTGTAGGCGGATATTGCCCGTTCTCCCGCCAGCAGCAGAACGATTATCTTTGCCGCCGCAAAATACGGAACCATTCCGCCGACGACGCCGACCACGGCGAGTATCACCGCCGCGATGAGCTTGCCGTGCTCGCGCTCGCCAAGCTCCCATATGCGCCCGACAGGGCTTTGCTCTTTCATGTTGCTTCCTCCTCTTAGTTAGAATAAACTAACTGGCATCTATATGGAAAGCTGCCGACAGGGGCAGCGTTTCCGGCTTATTGTTCCGGGCCGAAGATGGTGAAAAAGCCCGTGCGATGGTAACGGCTCAGAAGGTCAATGTACTCGGCGGCCTCTTCGCGGCTCATGCCGTGGCGGATGACCTCGAATATGCTTTCAAAACGGGAGGTGGTGACGATGTGAAGGAGCTTTTCAGTCAGCGCGTCCCCAAAGTGGGTGGGGTAGCCGACGGTCTCCATGTATTTGTAGGTGTATTCGACCTCGATGCGCACCAGCTCGTCGATGAAGTTGTGGAAGCGCGTGCCGTAGGATGCGTCGAGCAGCAGCCGGAATTCGTCAAGATGGTCGTACATGTAGTCCACCAGTTCCATCGTGCCGCCGTCGGCGTATTCCGCCATGTGGGCGGACTGCGCGGTGCGATCCATGCGGTGGAACTCCTCCTGAATTTTCAGAAAGCGCTCCGTCATCTCGTTCAGCGCCGGCTCGACGATGGCCGAGAACAGCCCCTCTTTGTCGCCGAAGCGGACGTAGATGGAGTTTGTGCTGGTGTCAGCCGCCGCGGCGATAGCGCGCAGCGACGCGTCGGTATAGCCCTTGTCCAGAAATTCGGCCTTTGCGCAGTTCAGTATGCGTTCGGATACGCCCTCAAGCTGTTTCGCCATAGTTTCGCCTCAATTCATAACAGCGTTTCATAACAACGTTATGGATTATAGTTCGAGTGCTCTAATTTGTCAAGCCCCGCGGGAATTTTTTTGCCGGATCCCGGCTGGAGAATAAAAATTCTCCCCCGCCGGTTTCAATTCGGCGGGGGAGAACATGGTTGGCTCTGTGTCAATAGTTG
>CAVCWF010000006.1:5849-6426 GCA_963605945.1 Lachnospiraceae bacterium | reverse complement strand
CGGCGCTTTTTGCTCTTTTCGTCTTGAAGGGCGGCAGCCCGTCTGCGTCTCAAAAAGCAAAAATCACTCGAAAATCCATCACTGTCAGGTGCAAAGCAGTTTTGACGGAGCAGAAATGTGGCCAGACGATGAAAAGGCCGCAGAGAATACTGCCGTATTGTCAAGGACTTTGAAGAAGTATGGACGTATTTCTGCCCGTCAAAACCGTGTTTCCTCTTGTCAACCGATACTAGGCGAATTTTATAATGAACGAGCCATCGAAACACATCTTTCAGGAGGAAAAGAAAAATGATTCTTGACTGCACAAAATACCTCGGCGACTGCGAATGCGGACGCGACCATGAGCTTCGCACAAAGCTCGTCGTATGCGAATACGGCGCGCTCAAAAATTTCGATAAATACATGGATGACTGCGGCCTCACCGGCTTCCGCACCGTCATCTATGATACTAACACCTATAATCTGCCCACCATGCACCATGTCCGCGCCGATCAGGAAATAGTCCTTGAGGCGCAGGGACTGCACAGCGAGAAGGGACTCATCGAGAACATGATGACCATGCTTGAGCGCAAGCCCG
>CAVCWF010000006.1:0-5705 GCA_963605945.1 Lachnospiraceae bacterium | reverse complement strand
CGTCGTCGGCGGCGGTACGCTGATGGACTTCGGCCGTTACAGCGCATGGAAGCTCGGCATTCCCTTCGTCGCCATCCCCACCATCGTCTCCTCCGACGGCTTCACCGCGGACATCTGCTCCATCATCATTGACGGCCAGAAGAAGTCCATCCCCATGCAGGCGGCGGACGCGGTCATCTGCGACATCAACATCGTCTCCGGCGCGCCCCGCTTCCTGACTATCGCGGGCGTGCAGGATATCCTCGCAAAGTACGTCTCCATCGCGGACTGGAAGATAGCTCACATCGTCTCCGGCGAGTACTTCTGCCCCAAGGTGTGCGCAATGGCTCAGGAAGCGCTGGACATCATGGCGCGCTGCGCGAACGATCTTGCCGAGGGCAAGGAGCCGGACTATGAAGCCATGGCTTACACTCAGATGCTCTCCGGCCTGACCATGCAGATACTCTCCAACAGCCGCGCGGCCTCCGGCGCGGAGCACCTTGTCGCTCACCTCGTCGAGATGAAGCCCAAGGGATTCAAGAACGCCCACGGTATGCACGGCGAGTGCGTCGGCATCGGCACCATCATGTGCGCAAGAGCGTATCACGAGCTTGCAAAGCGCGACACCATCGAGGTCAAGCCCTACGAGCCGCTGGATCCGGCATGGGTGCGCGACGTGTTCGGCGATCTGGCCGACGGCATCTTCAAGGAGAACGAGAACGACGTTCTCAAGACCTTCCCGCCTGAGAGCATCAAGGAGCACTGGCAGGAGATCCGCGACGTTATTGCGACTATCCCGACCGCCGAAGAGCTTATCGACCTCTACACCAAGATCGGAGCGAAGCACTCCCTTGCGGAGCTTGACATCGACGAGAGTATCCGCGGCGAGTTCCTTGACATTTCCTCCGCGATACGCAACCGCCTGACCTTTGCAAGAATGACCAGACTTATCGTCAAGTAAGGTCGCTCATATCTGAATAACGGAGTTGAAGCTATGAAGTATATTATGGCTCTCGATCAGGGCACTACCAGCTCCCGCTGCATTCTCTTTGACCACGCGGGCAACATCTGCGCAAGCGTGCAGAAGGAGTTCAGACAGATATTCCCGCAGCCGGGCTGGGTGGAGCATGACGCCGTAGAAATCTGGGATACGACGCTGGAGGTTTCCCGCGCCGCGATGGACAAGCTCGGCGTGACGGCGGCGGACGTCGCTGCAATAGGCATTACCAACCAGCGCGAGACCTCCGTCATATGGGACAAGGCCACCGGCGAGCCGATTGCCAACGCCATCGTCTGGCAGTGCCGCCGCACCGCGCCCATCATCGACAAGCTTGTTGCCGAAGGCTACGGCGACATGATCCGCGAAAAGACCGGACTTGTACCTGACGCGTACTTCTCCGGCAGCAAGATAAAATGGCTGCTCGACAACGTACCCGGCGCGCGCGAACGCGCCGAGCGCGGCGAGCTGCTGTTCGGAACCATCGACACATGGCTCATCTGGAAGCTGACGGGCGGCCGCGTCCATGTGACCGATTACACCAACGCCAGCCGCACGATGCTCTTCAACATCCATGAGCTGTGCTGGGACAAAGCTCTGCTTGAGCTGCTGGACATTCCGGAGAGCCTCCTGCCTGAGGTGAAACCCTCCAGCCATGTCTACGGCACGACCGAGTTTGAGCTGTACGGCGGCGAGATACCGATCGCCGGAGCCGGCGGAGACCAGCAGTGTGCGCTGTTCGGCCAGTGCTGCTTCGAGCCGGGCACCATGAAGAACACCTACGGAACCGGCTGCTTCATGCTTATGAACACAGGCCGCGAGCCGGTCAAGAGCGCGAATGGACTTGTCACCTCTATCGCCGTCGGATTTGAGGATCACGTCGAATACGCCCTTGAGGGCAGCATCTTCGTGGCGGGCGCGGCAATACAGTGGCTGCGCGACGAGCTTGGCGTGATATCCGGCGCGGCGGAGAGCCAGCAGTACGCCGAGGCGGTGCCGGACACCGCGGGCGGCTATGTCGTCCCCGCGTTCACCGGTATGGGCGCGCCCTACTGGAATCAGGACGCGCGCGGCGCGATAGTCGGCATCACCCGCGGCTTCAGCCGGGCGCATCTCGTCCGCGCGACGCTTGAGTCGCTGGCTTACCAAACCTATGACATTGCCCGCGCCATGGAGCAGGACAGCTGCATCCCCATCCGCGAGCTGAAGGTCGACGGCGGCGCCTGCGCGAATGATTTCCTCATGCAGTTCCAGAGCGACATCCTCGGCAGCCGGGTCGTGCGCCCGCAGTGCATCGAGACGACGGCGCTCGGCGCGGCGTATCTCGCCGGTCTTGCCGTCGGCTATTGGGACAGCCTTGAGGACGTCCGCCGCAACTGGGCGGAGGACAAGGTGTTCGAGCCGATAATGCCCGCCGACCGCAGCGAAGCGCTGCTCAAGGGCTGGCACCGTGCGGTCAAGTGCGCGCTTGACTGGACGAAAGAATAAATAGAGAAAGAATAACGGAGAAAAGAGAATGGAAAAAAATCTGAAGGACATAGAGCTTTTCCTGTTCGACATGGACGGAACGCTCTATCTTGGCGATAACGTGTACGAAGGCGCGATCGAGCTGATGAACGACTTGCCGAAGCTCGGCAAGAAGTACATATACCTCACCAATAATTCCTCCCGCGCAGGGACGGATTATATCACGCGCCTGCGTCGCCTCGGCTTCCCATGCGAGGCTGAGAACGTGTTCACCTCAGGCATGGCGACCGGCATGTACCTCAATCAGCGCCACCCCGGCGCGAAGGTGTACCTTGCCGGTACAAAGGCGTTCTACCGCGAGCTGGTTAGCTACGGTATTGACCTCGTGAACGACGAAAACGGCCACACCGAGGCGGAGACCGTCGACGTCGTCGTGCAGGGCTTCGATACGGAGCTTGTGTACGAAAAGCTCGACAAGGCCTGCCACTTCCTGCGCCGCGGTGCGACCTTCATTGCCGCAAACCCCGACTGGGTCTGCCCGATGCCGCATGACGAAGTTCTGCCCGACTGTGGCAGCATCTGCGCCCTGCTCACCGCGTCCAGCGGCGTGAAGCCGACCTACATCGGCAAGCCGAACCGCAACATGATCGACGTTATCTCCGAGATGACCGGCATCGCAAACGAGCATATCTGCGCCGTGGGCGACAGACTCTACACCGATATCGCCGTTGCGCAGAATGCGGGCGCGGGTTCCGTGCTGGTTCTCTCCGGCGAGACGGATCAGGCCATGGTCGATGCTGCCGAGCGCAAGCCCGACCTTGTCCTGCCGAGCGTCAAGGAACTGCACGAGCTGCTCCGCGGATAAGACCGGACGGACACACAAATCCCGCTGCCGAGACCGGCAGCGGGATTTTTTCGTGCCGGAAAGCACCGGCAGAAGTGAGCGCGGCTTGACATTGCGGCCGAACTGGGTTATATTTTTCATGTATTGCGGCTGCGGCCGCGTATAATCTGAACCTACGGCCACGTGCCGTACTGACTGCCATGACGATAACTTATTTGCTGCCGATACTGGCGGCGCTGCTTATAGTTCTGTTCTATATGGGGCTGCCCTCGCTGAAGGAATGCCCGCTGAAACGCGCAGAGCCTGCGGAACGCCGGATGGGGCGCGGCGACTGGCTCGCCGCGGCGGTGATTGCGCTTTGCTACACGATAGTCGCGTTCATCGGCCTCGGCGATACCGAGGCGGCGCAGAATCCGCATGTCTTTTCGCCTGATGAGACTGTCACCGTAGAGCTTGAGAGCGCCATGCCGATAAGCAGACTGCGTATGTTCTGCGGCATAAACGTCGGCAATTATTACATTGAGTGTTCTGAAGACGGCGAGAACTGGGACTATGCCGGGGAGTTCGCGCAGAACTATGTCGCGGTGCTGAAATGGGAAGAGATAGAGCTGAGCGAGACGGCCACGACCGAACCCGTGCGCTATCTCCGCATAACCGCTGATAACGATATGTATTTAAACGAGATCGCGGTATACAGCCCGTACGGCGATCTGCTCGGCATTACATCCGCCGATGCTCCGGAGCTGTGCGACGAACAGGAGCTTGTCCCGGATGCGGCGAGCTTTATGAACTCCAGCTACTTTGACGAGATTTATCACGTCCGCACGGCGATAGAGCACCAGAAGGACATCTGGCCGTACGAGGTCAGTCATCCGCCGCTCGGCAAGCTGATAATCGGTATCGGCATCTCGCTTTTCGGCGTGACGCCGTTCGGCTGGCGCTTCATGGGAACGCTTTTTGGGGTTCTCATGCTGCCGGTGATGTATGTATTTTTGAAGAAGCTTTTCGGCGGGAAAGCGGTTCCGGTGCTCGGAACTGTCATATTTGCGGCAGATTTCATGCACTATGTACAGACGCGCATCGCCACGATCGACACCTACGCGGTGTTCTTCATCCTGCTGATGTACCTGTTCATGTACCTGTGGTGCGAGGACGGGAAGAAGCGTTATCTTGCGATGTCCGGCCTGCTCTTCGGCATAGGCGCGGCGAGCAAATGGACATGCATCTATGCCGGCGCGGGGCTTGCGGTCATATGGGCGCTGCATTGGATAGTCCGTGCGTACCATAGGAAAGACGAGGAGAACGGCGGGAATCTGTTTGCCGAATTCCTGCGCAACTGCGGCTTCTGCGTTGTGTTCTTCGTGCTCGTACCGGCTGTGATCTATTACGTTTCGTATTATCATTACGGGGCGGCGAAGGGGCTGACCGGCGTCGGCGCGTTCTTCACGAAGGAGTATGCACAGATCGTTCTGGACAACCAGCGCTTCATGTTTACCTATCATTCCGGCGTCACGGCTTCGCACCCGTACTCGTCGCGCTGGTATCAGTGGGTGCTCGATATCCGCCCGATACTATACTATCTGGATTACGGCACGGACGGGACGCGGCAGAGCTTCGGCGCGTTCGTGAATCCGATACTGTGCTGGGCGGGGCTCATCGCGCTCTTTGTGCTGGGCTATGAAGCCGTTGCCAAGCGTGACCGCCGCGCGGCGTTTATCCTCATAGGCTACCTCGCACAACTCCTGCCGTGGGTGTTCATCACGCGCATAACCTTTGAGTACCACTACTTTGCCTGTACGGTGTTCCTCGTCCTCGCGCTGGGCTACGTTATCGCGCTCATGCGGCAGTGGAATCCGCGCTGGCGCGTGTACGCGGTGGGAATGGCCGTATTGTGCGTGGCGGTGTTCATCATGTTCTATCCGGCGCTAAGCGGGATGCGTGTGGATAACGCGGCGGCAAGCCGACTCCTGCGCTGGCTGCCGACTTGGCCGTTCTGAATAAATCAACACCCCGAATCATTGATTCGGGGTGTTGATTTATCTATGCTTATCTGCACTCGAAGCAGTGCCACTCTTCTTCGCAGTAGTGGGCGATGATCTCAAAGCCGTTTTTCTGGAGCACGGCGCTGACCTCGTCCTGCCGCCCCTCGATTATGCCGGAGCATATGAACACCGCGCCCTCGGCCATGAACTGCCGCACATAGCCGGAGAGGGGGATGATAACGTCGGAGACGATATTCGCCAGCACGAGCTGATACCCGCTGCCAAGCTCGCGGCGCAGGGACGCGTCGCCGATAATGTCGCCCGCATAGACGCGGAACCTGTCGCTCCCGATGCCGTTCAGCGCGGCGTTCGACATCGCAACGTCCGGCGCTTTCGGGTCGATGTCACAGCCGACACAGCTCTTGCAGCCGAGAAC
>CAVCWF010000005.1:0-24580 GCA_963605945.1 Lachnospiraceae bacterium | reverse complement strand
CCTTTATACCGTTGACGAATACGTACTCAATACCAACCGAGTACTGTCTCGGATTTTCATAGGTAGCCAGATCCTTCACGGTATCGGGATCGAATACGACTATATCGGCCTTTCTGCCCGGAGCGAGAGCGCCTCTATCGACAATTCTCATGGCCTCGGCGGGCTTTCTCGTCATCTTATAGATTGCAGTCTCAAGAGGGAAAAGGCCATCGTCACGGCTATACTTTCCAAGTATCCTCGGAAATGCACCATATACTCTCGGATGAGGCTTTCCACCGAGAAGTCCGTCGGTGCAGGCATTCATTTCCGGGCGCTTCATTATGGCTGTGATGCACTCCTCAGTGCCATAATGCTCGATCATGCCGACGATATTATTCTCATCCAGAAGAAGGTCAAGCATTGCGTCCACATAATCTACGCCCATCATTTCGCCTATCTCGACGATATTCTTGCCCAGATATTTTTTGTTCTCGTCCTTCGTGACATCGCTGACGACAATGCCTTCCGGGGTGCAGAATTCGATATGGTTATCCCACACGGTATCGTTATTCAGAATGTCAGACTTGATTCTGGCACGTTCCACGGGATCTCTCATGCGCTCAAGCAGCTTGTCGGTTCCTCCGGCGTGCGCCCAAGGCGGAATGCAGGCCGCAAGCATTGTACTGCCCGCGCCGTAGGGGTACTGGTCAAAGCTGATCTCGTATCCCTCAGTCTGCAGCTGCTCTATAAGTCTGAACGCCTCGTATCTGAGCGGCTCGTTCTTTCTGCCGCCCATCTTGAAATGGGAGATATGCAGATGAACGCCGCTTCCGCGCACTATATTAGCAAGCTCCTGCATAGAGGTCATAATATCATTGAACTCCATGCGCTGATGGACAACAAACGGCCGGTCATACTCCTTCAGAATCCGGCACAGGCGTATCATTTCCTCCGTCGTGGCATACACGCAGGGAATGTATATAAGTCCGCTTGACATACCCGCGGCTCCGGCGTCCAGTTCCCGGCGGAGTGCCTGCTCTATCCTGCACAGTTCCTCCTCCGTGGCGGCTCTGGCCTCAATGCCCATGACCTCCATTCGGATATTCCCGTGCGGGCACAGATAGGCATAATTTGCTACTGGCTTATTGGCCTCTATCCTGCGCATATATTCCTCAGCGCCGGACGAAACCCAATTGACGCTCGGATCGTCCCCTTCAAGTCCAGCAATGCTGAGCCGCCATTTGGCCGAATACTCTTCGGGGATCGGAGCCATGGACACGCCGTCCTGTCCGCACACCTCCGTGGTTATACCCTGCCGTATTTTCGACGGGATGGCCGAGTCCACGAGGATTCTCAAATCAGAGTGGCTATGGGTGTCGATGAAGCCGGGGCAGATCGCTTTGCCGCCCACGTCTATAACGGTATCAAACTCGCCGTCAAGCTTTGTGCCGACGGCCAGAATCGTGTCATCCGCAAAAGCAAGTTCACCGTAAAACGACTTTCCGCCGTTTCCGTCATATATTCTGCCGTTTATAAGTTTTGTCTTCATAAGTTCATCTCCTTCATCCCGTAGTCAGTATGCGTCGATGGATCAAACTATCTCAGCAATTGCCTCGATCTCACACTTTACGTTTTTGGGGAGCGTTTTTACCGCAACGCAGGACCTCGCCGGCTTGCTTACGAAATACTTTTCGTATACCGCATTGAAGGCGGCAAAATCGTTCATATCGGCGAGGAAGCAGGTCGTCTTTATAACATGCTCATAGCCCGTACCAGACGCGGCAAGCACCGCGCCCACATTTTTGCAGCTCTGCTCCGCCTGCGCCTCTATGCTGTCGCCAGCAACATTTCCGGTTTCGGGCACGACAGGAATCTGGCCGGAAGTATATACCAAGCCTCCGTAGACCATAGCCTGAGAATACGGTCCGATCGCGGCGGGAGCGGTTTTCGTCTCAATTACTTTCATAATAGAACCTCCTTCATAGGCTGTCCCCCAATTTTAAGCCCGGCTATTATTGATTTCTGGCTGTATTTGTGCTAATATTCCAATATTAAAGGTTTATCTCTGGGGGATTTAATTTGGACAACAACAATTTTCAAATAGGTAAGATAATAAGGGACACTCGCGTATCGCACCGGCTTTCGGTAAAAGAGCTTGCCGCCGCCGCGCAGATCACAAGTTCCATGCTCAGTCAGATAGAGCGCGGTCAGGCCAATCCGTCGCTGAACACGCTCAGGGCGCTCGCAATGCAGCTCGATGTCCCGCTCTTCTACTTTTTCGTTGAAGATATTCCCGACACAAGCGATATCGTGCATCCCAAGGGCAGAAAACACATTGTCGAAAACGGCATTGAATATGAGCTGCTGACGAAGGATATGAACTGCTCTATGGAGTTCTGCCAGCTGACGCTTCTGCCCGGAAGCACCACGGAGAATTCCTCAATGAGCCACAAAGGCGAGGAAGTCGCGCTGGTTATCAGCGGGAGTTTCATGCTCTCACTGAACGGCAATTTTGTCGAGCTGAACGAGGGAGACAGTATAAGGATAAACCCAATGGTCTCTCATTACTGGGTAAACAACAGCAACGAGAAAGCCATTCTGGTCTTCGCGGTAACTCCTCCCAGCTTCTGATCAGAGGCCCTTCCTTGTGGAATTACCGCGTATGTCAACCTCGACCAAGCGTTCAACCTCGTCACCGCGGGCTCCGACATAGTAGCTGGTGAGGTTTGCGGTGGAGCAGGAATGGTTAGGAATTATAAATATTTTGTCGCCGACCTTCAGGCTGGTTTCCCCATGCACGTGCAACTTGCCGACCTCTTCGGACAGGCTGAAGATCTCCAATTCGGGATGTCCCTTTACGACGCCGAACCCCTTTATTGAGTCGTTTCCGTGGGCACCCTGATCCAGACCGAGGCACTTGGCTCCGGCATCTATTATGTACAGCCCGTCCTGCGGATGGGATATAACTGAAGCCAGAACATAGAGTGCGCACTCATCTTCCGCCGCAGTATCGGTGGAGAGCTGGATCGCATCATTGAAGATATAATTGCCGGGGTGATAGATCGCAATATTCTCATCACTGATCGCGCCCCAGAAAGTCGGAGTTGAGCCGGATGAGATGATCTCCAGCTCATACCCGGCAGCTTTGAGCGCGCTCACAGCAGCGGCGACGGCATTGCGCTCATCGTCAACGTATTTCTGGAGCTCAGAATGGCATTTCGCGCCGTATACGTGTCCCGGATGCGTAGATATGCCCTTGAATTTCAGATTGCCGAATTTCTTCATGGCATCTGCAAATTCCGCGGCACGTTCGGGGCTTATGCCGAACCTGTTGAGGCCGGAGTTTATAATAATAGTATAGTTCACAGCGACGTTCGCGGCCTCTGCTGCGCGGTTGAGCGGTGCGGCAGCGTCAAGATCATCTATTCGGATGATAAAGTCCGTCTGCTCTGTCAGCGCGATGACACGTCGTATCGACACCTCCGTCGACACCGGATATGCGTACATCAGGTGCTTCGCACCCGCTTTTGCAAGTGCCTCGGCCTCGTCAAGTGTGCCGCACAGATAACCTGAGCATCCGTATTCCGCTTGAAGGCGGGCAAGCTCGGTGCTCTTGTGCGTCTTTACCATCGGCCAGATTTCCTTGCCGTATTTTTTTGCTTCGCTGCAATATTTCTCCAGATTGTGCTCCATATAGTCAAGGTTGAGAAGTATTGCGGGGGTATTGATTTCATTTATCTTCATTTTGCAGCCCTTTCGAGATAAACATATGTTTTTGTTAAGTTTGTATGCAGTGACCGGATTTCCGGCCACTGCATATTTTATTTATACCTTTTAATAAAGGCCGGGCAGGAATCCGGAGCAGGCGTTAATGATAAGCAGTATCACAAAGCCTACCAGAGCAGCCAGTAAGGACGGAACAAACGTAGTGAGCGTGCAGTCCTTAGAGCTGAGATCGTTCATTCTTTCGGGGAACCAGAAGGTAACGTCGGTAGGCAGCGTACCGGCGGTCGCGCCAAGGCAGATAGACATACCTGCAACGACGGGAGACAGGCCGGTTTCAACACAGGCAGGTCCCGCTATGGCAACCGCAGCAAGCATCGCGGCAGTGCCGGAGCCAACTGCTGCACGGATGGCGAAAGCCAGAATGAAGCCAAGAAGGATGATCGGCATATGCGCCGCGGACATCAGAGCAACGAGGTCAGTGCTCATGGTGGTAGCAGAGAGCATTGCGGAGAAGCATCCGCCCGCACCGACTATAAGCACTATGCCGCCGGAGCGGTCAGCCGCCTCGTCGATGAAGCCCATAATGGTCTTTTTAGGCATGTACTTCTTGAGGACAATGCCGGAGACGATCACAGAGATGAACAGAGCCACGTTCTGGTTTCCGATGAAGGAGACGATGGTATAGAGTATGCCTTCGGTGGAGAAGAGCGACCAAACGGAAGCAAGGACTATAAGGAAGATGGGGAGGCACACAAGGAGCAGAGCGGTGATTGCGGTGGGCTTGGTCGGATCATGTGCCAGAAGCTCATCATCGTCAACGATTTCCTTTATGTCCGCGTGGAGCTGTGCCATGTTATCCTTGCGGCCGACAAATTTCGCATAGCCAACGCCAATGAGAAGGCTCGCCGGCAGGCAGATAATAATACCATAGATGATAAACCAGCCGATGTTCGCGCCTATCTGTCCGGCAACTGCGAGCGGGCCGGGAGTGGGCGCAACGCAGCAGTGAGTGAGCATAAGACCGGTAAATATTGCGATAACATAGGACTTCATGGACTTTTTAGTAACCTTCTGGATTGCCTTGACCAGCGGCGCGGTCATAATATAGGCAACGCCAAAGTATATGGGAATGGAAAGAATGAAGCCGACAAGGTTGAGCGCGAGTATATCATGCTTTCTGCCAAACTTGCGAAGCATACCCTTCGCAAGCTCTTCGGTAGCGCCGGACTCGCCGAGGAAGTCGCCAAAGATGCTGCCGAAGATAAGTACAAGGCCGAGGCTTGCCATAATGCTGCCGAAGCCCGCGGGGATTTTTGCCATTACGTCGGCCATAGGCATACCCGCCATCAGGCCAAAAACAATGGCTGCTACGAAAAGACCTACGGAGGGAGTTACCTTGAATTTAATAAGGGCTACCATGAGGAGCGCGAATACGATAACAAATGCTACCAGTGGACTCATAGCTATTTTCCTTCCTGTTTTATATTTTTGTTATTGTGGTATGTATCACTTTTCGTGACGGATGACCCTGCCGGGGAAGCTGCCGGTAAACTGCTTGTCATGCCATACGACTTCACCGTTGACGATCACGTAATCTATTCCGTCAGTCAGTTCGCAGGAATTGACATAGGTCGCACGGTCATAGAAATTGTCCCAGTCGATCACAAGGATGTCCGCGTCATAGCCATCGGCAATTATACCCTTTGATCTGAAGTGCAGGCGCTTTGCGGTCTCTCCGGTCATCTTGTTTATCATGGCCTCAAGCGACATGATATGGTTCTCCCGGACATAATAATTTATTGCACGCGGCATAGTGCCATAGGCTCTGGGATGGCTCTTTTCATTCAGGGCACGGGTAAGGCCGTCAGAGCCAACGATCGCATTTTCGTTGAGAATAACGTCAAACAGGTTCTCGTCCTTCATCGTATTGAAAACAGCGGAGCTATCGCCCTTGTTCATAACGAGGATATCGAAGAAGGTGTCGTACGGATCCTTACCAAGCTCGCGGGCGTATTCGCCTATCGTCTTCCCCTCCACCTCCGGGCAGGCAGGAGACGTTGTCACCATTACGCCATCCCAGCTTCCGGCGTTGAGGAAATAGTTGTCGTACTTTCCGCTCGTATCGTCTATCTCCTCGCGTATCTTCCGGCGCATATCGGGATCTTCAAGCAGTTTAGCCATAGCCTCAACACCGTGGTCAAAATACCATGGCGGGACTATTACGTTCAGCGCGGTCTGGTTCCAAGTATACGGGTACTGGTCACAGGTGACGGAGATGCCCTCCTTGACAGCCGCGTCGATCATTTCCAGAGTCTTTTTCTGCAGATCCCAGTTCTTTTTGCCCATCACCTTGTGATGGGAGATACACACGGGAACCTTCGCTTCGCGGCCGATGGTGAGCACCTCTTCAACTGCCTCAACTATGTTCACCGATTCGTCGCGCATGTGCGAGCAATATATACCTCCGTACGGAGCTATGACCTTCGCCAGTTCTACGATTTCTCTCGTGCTGGCATAGCAGCTCGGAGTGTAGACAAGGCCGGTGGATAGACCCGCCGCGCCGTTTTCCATGGCGTTGCGAAGCAGCTCCTTCATTTTCTCCAGCTCTTCGTCTGTGCTGTCCCGGTTGTCGAAGCCCATTACCGCAACACGGAGTGTGCTGTGGCCGACGAGGAATTTTATGTTCGCGCTTTTCTGCTGCTTTTCGCAGTAATCCATATAGTATTTGTAATCCGTCCAGCCGATCATTTCATCGTCGGGAAAATCCGGCGCTCCGATCATCAGCATTCCCTGAATCAGCTTCATGGTTTTGGGGTTAATCGGAGCCATGGACAATCCGCACTGACCGGTCATTTCCGTAGTCACGCCCTGTGACGTTTTTGCGAGCCGGGCAAAGTCCCGGCCGAGGATCAGGTCGCCGTGGGAGTGTGCGTCAATAAAACCGGGGCAAATTATTCTGCCCGTTGCGTCAATTACCGTTTTAGCCTCTTCATCCCCTTTTGCCATGACGATCTTGTCACCCATGACACCGACGGAGCCGGGAAAGGATGGTTTCCCTGTGCCATCTATTATGGTGCCATTCTTGATAAGCATGTCTAGCATAGTGCTGCAATCCTCCTTAAATATTTTTTCTGTCTTTCCTCGTTGATGCAAAGTCGTTTCAAGCTCATTTAAAATATGAAATGGCATTGCATTCAGAGAAGTATAATTTAATTATATTCATTCACATTTAATTGTCAACATTTTTGATGCTTTTCTCCAGAATACACGGATTTGACATTGGATACTTGTTAAATATAGACAAAGTTTTTTACCACTGCGGCAATTGTCTCCGCAGAATAGTCTGCGGGCGGCGGTGGAATACTATCAGCGGCGAAGATACGTGCATAAAAAAGCGGCGCGCTGAAGCAGCGCGCCAAGTAAGGTGGCAAGAGGGATCTCCTGCCGGTGGGATAAAGATATGAGCCGGTCTTTCAAAAAGACCAATTGGATAAGCTGTGATTAAATAATATACCGCAGGTGCGTTTTTGTAAAGAGCGAGGAAAGTCGCTCCGGCACTAGTTTTGTCGAACGCATATTTTTCCGCAATACGGGGAAAATACACACGATAAAACAAGAGAGGAGTTTTACCCATGATAATGGATCGCATTGCGCTGATATTGGCCATCGTCGGCGGACTCAACTGGGGCAGCATCGGGCTGTTTCGCTTCGATATCGTGGCATGGCTGTTCGGCGGCCAGACCGCGACCGTCAGCCGCGTTGTATATACTCTGGTAGGGCTGGCGGCACTGTGGTGCATTTCCCTGCTGTTCCGCAGCGACGCCGTCACCGACGAGGGCATATGACTGCCGCGGAATAATAGTCCCGCATAGATGAACCCACCACCGGCTGACGCTGTCAACCGGTGGTGGGTTGTTTTCGCTGTCTTTATCCTATTACGCGCGCCCCGCCTTCACCAGCAGTCTCCATTATTGAAAACGGAACTCCAATTGCGGCCGTCCTGCATCTTCATCTTTCACGAAATTATCTGCATCAAAGATTTAGACAACAACATAGTATTCGGGTATTCGATTTTGTTTCCGCCGCAAATCATCTGAGCACTGTATCTGCAAGAGCCGCGACATAGTCGCAGTCAATGTCCTCAACACGCCCCTCATCCACGAGCCGCGCTGAATCCGGATTGATGGGCAAGCGGATGAACGCATCTATACCGTATATTGCGGCGAGCTTCTGTGCCTTACTCCCTCCGAATATCTCATGCACCTTGCCGCAGTCGGGGCAGATGAAGTACGACATGTTTTCCACCAGAGACAGCACCGGCACCTTCATCATGCGAGCCATCTTGACCGCTTTCTCGACTATCATGCCGACAAGATCCTGCGGGGAGCTGACTATAACTATCCCGTCCAGCGGCAGCCCCTGCATGACAGTCAGCGGGACATCGCCGGTTCCGGGAGGTAGGTCTATAAACATATAATCCACGTCATTCCACATGACCTCGCTCCAGAACTGTGCAACGACCCCTGCGATAACCGGGCCGCGCCAAAGCACGGGTTCCTCAGGGGCATCCAGCAGGAGATTCATGCTGACCATCTGTATCCCGCTGGGCGTTGTGACCGGCAGCATATGATCGGCCGCAGCGCGCATACGCTCCGCGACGCCGAACGCTTTCGGGATCGACGGACCAGTGAGGTCGGCATCAAGGATCGCGGTGCGAAAGCCTCGGCGCTGTGTCTCCGCGGCAAGCAGACTCGTTACCATGGATTTACCCACGCCGCCCTTTCCGCTTACGACCGCGATCACCTTTTTGACCGATGCGCCGGGCATCAGCTTCTCCATAAGGCTTTCATCCCGATGAAATTCGCTCCCACCACAGCTCGATGAGCATGTTGAGCAATTATGTGTGCACTCACTCATTCCCGTCGTTCCTCCATTTCTCCGTCTCTTCCAGCAGCCAAGCGGCAAGCGCATCAACACCATCACCCGTGCGCGCGGATATCGGGAATATCTTCGCATCAGGGTTCCGGCGCAGGATGTAGCTGCGGCACTTTTCAAGGTCAAAATCAAAATACGGCATGACGTCAGTTTTATTGATTATCACCGCGTCGCATATCGTAAACATCAGTGGGTACTTCAGCGGCTTATCATGCCCTTCCGGAACAGACAGTATCATTGCGTTCTTCACAGCGCCCGTATCGAACTCGGCCGGGCAAACGAGATTGCCGACATTTTCAAGTATTGCAAGATCGATATCTGCCGAGCCAAGTCCGACGAGTCCCTGACGCGTCATATCCGCATCGAGATGGCACATGCCGCCGGTATGCAGCTGTATAACCTTTGCGCCGGAGCCTTCAATGGTGCGCGCATCGACATCAGAGTCGATATCCGCCTCCATTACGCCGATCCGCAGCCTATCCTTCAGTCTTGCTATGACCGCCATAAGCGTAGTCGTCTTGCCGGAGCCCGGTGACGACATCAAATTCAGCAAAAACGTCTTGTCGCGCCGAAGCTGCTCGCGCAGGAGCTTCGCGTCAGTGTCGTTATTCTCAAAAATGCGCTGCTTTACTTCGAGCACCTTGAAGCTATCCATGGTAATACCTCTCTTTTCAAAAACTCCGGAGCGGCAAACCCGCTCCGGAGCAAGATTTTATGCCGGCTCGGAAAGTATCTTCTTGACCATTTCCTTCACGGCAGCAAGCGCCGCGTTATCGTCGCTTATCGCATCAAGCCCCTTACCGGCAAGGTTTAGCGATGCAATTTCCTGATCATAGCCGACAAAGCCCAGCACGTCCACACCAAGGCGTCCGGCAAGCTCCTCCATTATCGGCTTGTTCTGTTCGTCATATCGGCAGCCGATCATGCACTTATTGGAATACGGCAGATTCAGCTCATCGACCATGTCGGTTATTCTCTCCGCGGTCTCGAAGCTGAGCTTCGACTGGTCGCAGACGATGATGAGCGTATCGGAATTGCTGCCGGTGCCGCGCGAGAAATGCTCAAGCCCCGCGTCAAAGTCGATTATAACGAGGTCATACATATTCATCGTCTCTGAGAATATGTTATTGAGCACGCTGTTTATAGTGCAGTAGCAGCCCGCGCCCTTTCTGCGTCCCATGACGACGAAATCAAAATAGTCGCCGTGGTACACCGCGTCGTAAAAGTCGGCGCGCAGCTTTTCTCCCGCGACGCCCTCGTCGAGCGTCTTTTTGCGCTTGTCAACGGCCTCGCCTATCGTGGTCTCGTACTTGACATTGAGAGTGGTAGCAAGATTTGCGTCGGGGTCGGCGTCGATAACAAGTATCTGGTCGCACAGGCCGAGAGATTTGACCGCTTTGACAAACATGGACGCGGTGGTCGTCTTACCGGTGCCGCCCTTGCCTGAGAACGATATTATGCGTGTTTGTTTCTTCATGTTTTTCCCTTTCCTTTGATCACACTATCTCGTCCTTGCGAAACCACATATTGTCGAACAGAACATTCTCCGCGAGAACGGAATACCTCGGCCAATCCTCGACATCCTCCATATCGGCAGGTATCATTTCAAGAAACGAGCCGCGGGTCTCATAGTAGCGGATAATGCCGTAGCCTTTGGAGACGAGCAGCTGCGTTGTTTCATCATCCACCGGATATGGGAAGACGAAATACACCTGCGTGAAAACGCCCTTGTACTCTTCGAGCATATCGAGCTTTTTCTGAAAATCCTCAACGCCGTAGAACGCAGCAATGCACTCGCGCACAGAGTTGCGGTACTTCACATTACGGCAGCGCGGCTTTTCGCCAGTGAGGTCAAGTTCGATCCAATCGCGCGACGCGGCGTCTTTCAGCACGGAGCCGACAAAAGCGAGCGAATAGCCGCAGCGCTCGACCAGATCGTCCACGTCTACCCAGTCCCCCGCGGGGAGATACTGCAGTATCCCGCATGGGGCATAGCCCATCTGCGTGCGCCACTGAAGCTCGCGGAATATCGGCAGAACGGCGACAACGTCCGCGAAGTAGTCGGTACCGAACAGCTTCTGGTTTATGGTCGTGAAGTATCCTCTTCCGGAGAAATACGCGGATATAACCGTTTTATATGCATTACTTTGTTCCATGGCAGGTCGGTTTTCAGTCGTCGATGTAGACTATCTTTTCTTCGTAATCCGGCTCCCAGCACTTGCTGCCGTCGGCGAGGACGGTGCAGTTGAGCAGGTAGCTCGGACGCTCTATCTTTGCTCTGGGCAGATGACGCTTTGCCGGGACAAAGGTGATGGCATTCTTGGGACATGCCTTCACGCACTCCTGACAGCCGTCGCACTCCCACATGCGCATGGCCTTCGCCATATGCGGGATATCCTGAAGGGATTTGGGCCAGTTCTCGGTGACAACGGGAGTATCAGTATTTATGAACATGATGCAGTTATGGCCGTGGTCGATGCAGGCATGGACGCAGTTGAGGCACTCAAGCGCATTGCCGCACGCTTCATGGTCGATTATAATATTGTGCATCGGAGTAGTATAAGCCATGATTTATCCTCCTAATTATTATACTTCACGCGCTTGCCGGCTTACCAAACGTCTACCAGAGAGGGGAAGGTGTCGCGGGAGACGAGCTTGAGTGCGCCGTACTTACATGCGGTACGGCACAATCCGCAGCCGAAGCACTTGAACTGGTTGACGGTGACGATGTCCTTGAGCGGGCTGTACTGTATGCCGCCGTACTGGCACTTTATGATACATGGAGCCTCGTTCTTGCAGCCGACTGCACACTTCTTAGGATCGACAACAGCGACGTACTCCGCCTTGTTGTACTCGACCGTTGCGCCGCGGTAGGCACGAGCCTTGTATGCTTGGCAGTCAAAGGCGTTGCAGAAGCAGAAGCAGAGAGGCGGCTTGCCGTCGGAATCGGTACCGGCATCAAATATGGAGATGACGAGTCCCTGAGCATAGCGCTCGCGGCAGAGCTTTCTCGCCTCTTCTTTGTTAATGACCATGGAGTCGGTCTCCCAAGGGCGCTCGGCTCTGGTGCGGTCGACGTCGCGGTCGAAGAACATGCAGCCGTAGAAATCGCCGAAGCCAAAGTAACGGCGGCAGCCGCAGTGCTGAAGGATGAAGCGGTCGCCGGGGGCGACGTCGATTATCTGGAGTGCATCCTCCAGAGGTATGACCTGACCGGCCTGCTGGAGCATGGTATCGATAGCCATATTTAGATAGCCCTCGTTGCCCATATCAACAGGCCCCTGAGGATCCTTTCCGCCCCACTCAAAGGAGTTGCGGGAGGCGCCGGTAAGGTTCATATAGCCTACGGCATGGCCGGGCTTTTTGACCAGCTCCGGGTCAAAGTTTGCAGGGTTGAGATACCACTTTGTTCCGTTGCCGTATTCAACGCAGTATTTGCACATATGTTTGACCTCCTGAATAATATTCATGTCCGCAGACCCCTGTTAAGAAGCCGATGCATAAAGCGTCGGCTTCTTAACTATACAGCATTCGGAGTCTGCGTGTCTATGGTTTTATTTCCCTAACTTTTTCATTGGGTTAACAGCCAGAGCAAGGAACAGCACGATCATACCCACAGCGCCTATTACAGCCGCCACGGTGAAGCCGTTCGCGAAGCTGCCGGTGCCGGTGATGACGCGGCCGACGACCTGAGATGCAAGAGCTGCGCCGCCCCAGAAAGCACCGCCGGAGAAGATGGGGTTTATCTGGTTGAGGTTCTTGTTGCCGAACAGTATCGGGGTGATGGTCGGGCAGATATTGGTGATGACGCCGCCGGAAACGCAGAGGACGGAGCAGATGATGGCCATCACTACGGTAACATGGGTCGGGAACACGAAAGCGTACAGCAGGCAGCCCGCTGCGAGGGGAACGCCGGTGAAAAGGATCAGACCCTTAATGCCTATCTTGTTGACCAGCGCGCCGCCGACAAGGATGAACACGATACCGACCAGCTGCATGATGCCCTGCATGGAGGACGCCACGGACTGGCTCATGCCGCAGTTGACAAGGTAGGTGACCATGTAGGTGCAGAGGCCCTGATACATGATAGTAAGGAAGAGTATGCCGAGGAACACGAACCAGAAGGCCGGAGTCTTGAGCGCCTGACTGAGGGTGAGGCCGGGGACGTCTTCGGCATTGCCTGCCGCAACAGCGGCGGCAGCGCCGTCAGCCTTGGGCATTTCGGTCTTGGGGATAAGCGCATAGGCGACAAGGTTGCACAGGACAATAACAACGCCCATCACGAGATAAACGTTGCGCCAGCCCATGACGGGGATGAGTGCGCCGGGGATGAAGGAGAACGCCGCAGCGCCGAGAGCAGCGGACGCGAGAACGACCGCGATGATGGTCGGGGTCTTTTTGCCGTAGTCTCCGAAGTAGGGGCTGACGGCCGCGACGCCCATCGCGTGGGTGCCAAGACCCAGAGTGGAGCCGCCCAGCAGACCTGCGACTATAAGCATCCAAACCGCGCTGGAGAAGTAGTGGATCAGGCAGTAGCCCGCAGACAGTATGGCGCAGACAAGGAACAGGGTACGCGGTGCGACCTTCTTGAGCATCGGGCCGACAAGGAAGGTCGACCAGATGAACGCCATTGCGCAGCCGAAGGTTGCGGCAAGAGCGATCGTTGCGATGCTGGATTCAGGCCATGTGGTCACGAAGCTGGAAAGGAATATCGTAAAGGTGGAGTTCATGCCCATGTTGGCGAACAGTGCTATACACGCGCCGATGGCAGCTTTCTTGGCTTTGGTATTCATAATACTTTTCCTCTCTGTATTTGATTTTCCCGTTGCTGTTTCAGTCTCAGGTTCTGGGGCGGCAGGAATAGACCTTGAACTTGCCGTCCTGCTCCTCTTCGACGGTGCCGCGGCATTCGAGCACATGTCCGACTATTTCAATATTGTAGGCCATGCTCTTTCCGTCGGGAGCCATTTCGATTATTGTCGCCTTGGGAGCGGCAGCGCACATGGCGGTAAAGGTTGCGAGTATCGCTTCCTTGCCTTCAAGGTATGCGGGAGTGCCGGTCAGCAGCTTCGCGGCCTCGTCGTCAAAGACGCAGCCCTCGTCCACCCAGCAGTCGGCGATGCCCTGCGCATCGTGCGCGTTCATGCGGTCAACGTACTTTTCAAGAATGTTCATAGCTTTCTCTCCTTAGTCTACAAATACGCCCTGAATTATCGGCGGCGTGTCAGTAAAATCGAGCTGCTTGTCGAGTATTTCGACGAAATTGTGGCGGTTGAGGCTGTCAAAGCCGCCTATGCGATCATTAAAATCAAAGTAGACAAGCCCTCTGAAGTTGGTTCCGAATATCGGCTGGGTATCGACGAAATCCGCGTGGCCGCAGCCATAGCCGAGCAGTTCGTCGCCGAGGCGCTCCTTGACCCAGTCCACATAGGGGCGCAGGCCGTTCTCGTCAAATCTCTTGGCGTCCTTGGGATATATAAAATAAACTCTATACATGGCAATTCCTCCTAAGATTTACAGATCCATCTTGTACTCGTCCAGAGGCAGACCGCCGACCTGCGGGTCAAGACGCTTGAGCAGGTCGTCAACAGCCGCCTTGACATCGGCTATCTCGACGGTTATCGCCTCCTGCGGGCAGTTTAGAGCACAGCATGAGCAGCCCTTACATGCCGCCTCGTTCCACACGGGCACACCGTCCACTATCTTCAGCGCGTGGTTAAAGCACTTCTCAACGCAGGTGCCGCAGCCGATGCACTTGTTCGCGTCTACTTTGACGGTCAGGCCGTCGAGCTTCTTGAAGCGATCCTGCGCTTCGCCGCGGATCATGCCCTGACGGTAGTTATTGAAGTTGGTGCAGCAGCACTCGCAGCAGAGACATACGGTCAGGAACGGGCTGGTGAAATCGACATCCCAGTAGATGTGGTCATAGAAAACATGACCGATGAAAGGCATCAGTCCGTCGTCCACGGCCTTGTGCAGGTGCGCAATAGCTTCCTCTACGGTCGCATGATAGCACAGGTCGCTCGACTCCTCGGCAGTAGCCGCGCCGATATGGATGCAGCCGATATTCTTGTCGTGCTCGGTGCAGTTTTTCGCATCGCGGCAGGTACATGTCTTGCTGATTATGCGGTGGGGAGAGCGGCGAATGAGCTCCTCGATGACCGCAACGGGCAGCGGGGATCCTTCGGAGCCAACGTTGACAGACGCGGGCAGGAAGGTCATGTCCAGAAGATCAGGGTTGGAGAAAGCCGCAGTCACGGCCTCGGCTCTCGACTCTTTATACAGCTCGGAGTGGGATAGGATGGTACCCATCTGGAATTCACGCGCCATCGTTTCAAGATGGTCGGCATTCCATGTGGAGCGTTCACCCTTCTTGGCAATACTCATATCTTTTTTCTCTCTTTCTTTAAGTTGGGCTCCCGGCTTGATTTTCGCCGCGGTGGAATTCGAGGCCTTCGATCTGAAGCTCCCTGCCGGAAACCAGATCCGTTTCGGGGCTGCCGCAGGCAGTACACACCGTCTCTGCACCCGCGAACTCAAAATGCGTGAAGCTCAGCTCGTGGCCGCAGCGCTTGCAGCGGTAAACTATCGGGATTCTCCGCATTTTCAGTTCCGAGCCTTCCAGCGGCGTACCGGCGGAGAACTTCTTGTAGTACTTTATGACCCATTCATCCTGCAGGTCATGCATCTCACCGACAGCCAGACGTACTGCGGCAACATGTTCTATGCCGTTGCTCGCCGCAATTTTTGAGGCCATCTTCACTATCGGATATACCACTGACAGCTCATGCATCCGGTGCAGCGCCCCTTTCTGTTCTTTCTTTTGCGTGAAATAACCATTCAAATTCTCGAACGCGTTTTTATATCCTACCGGCCCAGCAGGAATTAGCGCCCTCAAAAAGCAATAATTATTTCTGTGACGAATTTTTGAATTGGTTCGAAAACAGGATATCCCAGCGTTAGGTTTTTGTCAATCATAACTTGACGGTGTTTGTACATTTTAGTCATAACGTACAAAAAGCTCACAGTCAAACTGTGAGCTTTTACATACGCATATTAAGTTTGAACCGATTCTATCAGTCCTTCACATGTGCCTCTTCATTTACCGCAGGGCTTCAGCAGCGATATGAACATGTCAACCAGCCGCTCCCCCTCAACGTCGAGATCAACAGCATCCGGCTGTATCGCCCAGCGCAGGCACAGACCGCCGGCCATGTATCTGAGCATACTCGTCGCGGTGTATAGATTGATATCGTCCCTGAATTCGCCCGACTTCATACCTTCCTCTATGGTGTTCATGTAGTAGCCATACGCCGTCCGGCGCATGTCGAGCGCAACGTCCTTGTTGTGCTTCAGCTCGGCTATCCAGCTGATTTTTGACATCTCCGCGCCGGTGCGAGTTGACGTCTTAAGCTTGAATAAAAGCAGATTTTTCAAGGTTTCCGAGGCCGTAGCACCTTTTAGCTCCGGCATATTCTCGTCGATTATTTCGTCTATCGCTTCACCGTAGCCAAGGAAGATCGACTCCTTGGACGGGAAGTAATAATAAAACGTACCGGTCGATACATCCGCCGCAGCGCATATATCGTTGACCTTCACGTTTTCAAAGCCATTCTTCTGAAACAGGTCTATCGCGCAGTCATATATCTTGCGCTGTACGGCCTTGCTCCTGTGTTCCTTCGCCTTTGCCAATGAAATTTACCTCCGTTCCGGCTCGCGCCGTACTTCAAATGAAATGCAGATGAGCCGAAATCATATCTGAATTCATTTCTGAAAACCATAGATTTCAAGTCATATTATACTACAATATCCGATTGATAATGTCAACCCATATTTTGTTGGCGCTGCATCGGTTAAGGCCAGTTAACTTTGTTCAACTATTGGCAATTATTCGAATTGATTCAAATTTTCTTTCAGGATGTATTGACAAACCATCACATGCTTGTTATGATGGTGTCAATTTGAATTGGTTCAGTTTTCTGCATATCATCACGCCACACTATGGAGGTCTACACATGGATTTGAAAAAACTGCTCCAGCCGATAAAGGTCGGCAGCATCGAGCTGAAGAACCGTTTCGTCGTCCCCGCCATGGGCACGAACTTCGCCACCCCTGACGGCTACGTCACCGATCAACTCATCGCCTATCACACCGCCCGCGCAAAGGGCGGCTACGGACTTATAATCACCGAGGTCGTCGCCGTTCAGGCCAACGGCAAGGCCATCATCTTCGAACCCGGCATCTGGGACGATTCTTTCATCCCCGGCTGGAAAAAGCTCACCGACTCCGTCCACGCTGCGGGCGGCACGATCTTCTGTCAGCTCCACCACTGCGGCCGTCAGACCCTCCCCGTTTTCATCGGCGGTGAGACTCCCGTCGCCCCCTCCGCAGTCCCCTGCCCCGCTGACAACTCCATCTGCCGCGAGCTGTCCAGCGACGAGTGCTGGGAGCTTGTACACGCGTACAGCGACGCTGCGGTTCGTGCCAAGGAAGCCGGCTTCGACGGTGTCGAAGTCCACGGCGGTCACGGCTACATGATAGCTCAGTTCATGTCCCCGCATTCAAACAAGCGTACCGACGAGTGGGGCGGCGACCTCTATGCCCGTCTCAAACTCCCCCGCGAGATCTTCAAGGAGATCCGCCAGAAGTGCGGCAAGGACTTCCCGATGATCTTCCGTTACAGCTATGACCAGAAGGTCTCCGGCGGTACCACACTCGAAGAGGCCACCGTCATTGCGCGCGTTGCCGAGGATTGCGGCGTGGACGCGCTCAACATCACCGTCTGCACCTACGCGAGCATCGAGTATATGTGCGCCACCCCGATGATGCCCTCCGGCTGGAACGAGTTCCCGACCGCAGCCATCAAGAATTCCGTCAGCATCCCCGTCATGGCCGTTGGACGCTTCAACAATCTTCTCGTCGCAGCCGACTGCCTTGAGGCAGGCCGCGCCGACCTCATCTGCTTTGGCCGCACCTCCCTCGCGGATCCCGAACTGCCCAACAAGCTGGCCGAGGATCGTCTCGACGAGCAAATCCCCTGCATCGGCTGCACCCAGTCCTGCGTCAGCGCACTCACCAATCCCGCGCGCGGCTTCAAGGCAAGCTGCCTGATAAACCCCGTCACCGGTCATGAATTTGAGTATGACCTCACCCCTGTTGCCCCTGAAAAGGCCAAAAAGGTCCTCGTCGTCGGCGGCGGCCCCGGCGGCCTCATCGCCGCAATGACCGCAGCTCAGCGCGGCCACAAGGTCATTCTCTGCGAAGCCAGCGGCAAATTCGGCGGCAAGTTTAGGCTCGCCTCCATCCCGCCCTGCAAGCACGAGATCGCTGCAGGTCTCAAGTACTACATCCACATGTGCGAGAAGCGCGGCGTCGATATGCGTCTCAACTGCGAGGTCGACGAGCAGTTCATCCGCGACATGGCGCCTGACGCCATCATCCTTGCCACCGGTTCCCTTGTCGCAAAGCCCCCCATCCCCGGCATCGACAACGAAAAGTTCCTCACCGTCGCCGACATTCTCGACGGCAGGGTTCTTCCCGGCAGAAACGTTCTTATCGCCGGCGGCGGCCTGACCGGCTGCGAGACCGCAGACTTCCTCTGTGAGCATAACCGTATCGTCTCCGTCATGGAGATGGCTCCTGTCATCGCCGCCGACGCTGAGGCAACCCCGCGCCGCTTCCTTATGCAGCGCCTCAACAAGTGGAGCCACGCGCTCGACTTCTACGGCCCCGCTCTGAGCGTCTACACCGGCGCAAAGATAAAGCAGTTCTACGACGACGGCGTCGCCTATGAAATGGGCGGTGAGGTCAAGGAGCTGCACGGTTTTGACAGCATCATTCTCTCCCTCGGCGTGAAGTCCTACAATCCTCTCGAAGAGGTCGCAAAATCTCTGTGCGGCGAGGTCTATGTCGTCGGCGATGCGGAATCCGCCGGCAACGCCAACCACGCCACCGACACCGGTCTTGCTGCCGCTCTCAAGCTCTGATAATTATAAAGAAGAGTCCGCCCTCGTGACGGGCTCTTTTCCCAAGGAGAAGCTATGTTGACTTATACTTTCGTTCAGAATATAAAAATTCTCGCCGCCCCCGGCAGCATCGCCAACATCGGCGAGGTCGTCGGCACCGCCGGCTACAAGAAGGCCATGTTCATACACGGCGGCAGCCTGCGCCGCTCCGGAGGTCAAGTCCGATCCCCCCGCCTCACTCGTAGACGAGGGCGCCGACTTCGCCCGTGAAAACGGCTGCGACTGCGTTATCGCCATCGGCGGCGGCAGCGCAATAGACATGGGCAAGGCCATAAACATGCTCCGCTTTAACGAGGGCAAAGTGTTGGAATACCTCACCAAGCCTCACGTCCATTCGCCCGGACTTTTTGTCGCCCCCACAACCTCCGGCACCGGTGCCGAGCTTTCCACCGGCTCCGTCATTACCGACACTGAGCACAACATGAAGCTGCCGCTGCCGGTTTATAACTCCATGCCTGAAGTCGCCATCCTCGACCCGGAGCTCACCGCATCCATGCCCGCCGCAATGACCATGCAGACCGGTCTTGATACATTCTCGCACGCCGTTGAAGGCTACTGCAACGTCATGAGTAACATGATGATGGACCCCATATGCGAGAAGATCATGGAGCTTGTCGCAGAAAACCTCCCCGCCGCAGTCGCCGACGGAAACAACATTCAGGCTCGCTCTCGTATGCAGGTCGCCGCGTGCATGAGCGGCTGGACTCTCACAAACGTTTATGCCAATGTCGGTCACAGTCTCGCCCATGTCGTCGGTGCAAATTATCACATTGTCCACGGCTCCGCCTGCTCCTACGGGCTGCCTCCCGTACTCAAGCATATGGCTCCGGCCGTTCCCGACAAGGTCAGGCGCATCGGCATGATACTCGGCGCAGAATTTGACAGCGAGACTCCCGAACAGATCGGGCAGAAAGCCGCTGACGCGTATATCGCATTCCGTGACGGTTTGGGAATGCCCCCCGTGACTGAAGCCGGCATTCATGTTGAAGATGTCGACGCGCTCGCAGAGCTGGTCGTCCACGAGCCTTTCGCTCAGCTCACACCCGTGCCCGTCGATCACGACGCAGCCGTGCGGATGCTCAAAGAAATGCTCGCTCTTTAATCAAAAGTTCACCTGCACAGCCGTGCAGCATCTTGATTCTCTTCACTCCCCCCATACCCCATTTACCTGTCTGACTGTTCTGCGCTCTCAGGTAAGTGGGGATTTTGTTTGTGCTTCTGACCGGGAATGTGCTTGCAAGAATATTTCGGGTCGTTTATGCATAGAAGTTGACGGGAATGGAAGACTATGCTATACTAACTGTTAATTCTATAAACAAAAGGAGTTGTATATCCTAAATGGATGATGGCAGTCGATTGCCGGAGATAGCGGCTCAGGCGTCGCCCGAACTTACCCCCTGGATAATCGCGGTCGCGCTGCTCTTCTGCGCAATGTTCTTCGCCGTGACGGAGACGGCGTTCGCCTCCGCGTCACGCAACAAGATAAAGGTCGCCGCCGAGCGCGGTGAGGCCGGCGCGAAGAGAGCAATGTATGTTCTGGACAATTTTGACATGGCGATCAGCACTCTGCTGATATGTACTAACATCGTACATATTGCCACGGCTTCTCTTGTGACCGTCGCGGTCACGAGAATATGGGGTCTCAGCGCCGTCTCGCTGAGCACTATCGTCACTACGATAGTGGTGTTTTTTGCAGGCGAAATGCTCCCCAAGAGCATCGCCAAGAAGTACAGCGAGCGCTTTGCAAAAAGCTGCTCCGGCGTACTGGTATTCTTTATGAAGCTTTTTGCTCCGCTTTCCAAGCTTCTGACGAAGATCGGTCAGGCGGCGGCAAGACTCACCCCCGGCGACGGCGAGACGTCGATGACCGAGGATGAGATATACGACATCATCGAGGACATGACCGAAGAAGGCAGCCTCGACGAGGAGCAGGGCGACCTGATCTCCTCCGCGCTTCAGTTCGGCGAGGTCACGGTCGAGAGCGTGCTCACGCCGCGCGTAGATTTGGCCGCGGTGGATATTGCGAGCAGCCACGAGGAGATACTCGCGTATATCAAGAATCAGCCCCACAGCCGCCTGCCGGTGTATGAGGGCAGCATAGATAACATTAGCGGCATCCTTCAGATACGCCGGTTTATAAAGGCGTACCTGCGTCAGGGCAATGATCTGGATATCCGCCCGCTGCTTGACGAGGCGTTCTTTATCCACCAGAGCATGAACATCGACGAGCTGCTACCGGTCATGTCCAAGCGCAAGCTCAACATGGCCGTCGTCACGGATAACTACGGCGGGACGCTCGGCATCGTCACGGTCGAGGACATTCTCGAAGAGCTTGTCGGCGAGATTTGGGACGAAGAGGACGTCGTGGAAGAACCGGTCGTCGAGCTGCCGGACGGCAGCTATCAGGTCGACGCGGATCAGTCCGTAAGTGACGTTTTCGAACTGTTCGGCTTCGAGGATCCGGAGGAGAACGAGGAGCTTATAAATACGCTCATGGGCGAATGGGCTTATGAGCAGTTCGCCGCGATACCCAAGACCGGCGCAAGCTTTGAATACCATGGCCTGAAGGTCACGGTCACAGAGATGGAGCACAACCGCATACTCAAGCTCAATGTCTCGCTTGCACCTCAGGAGAAGGAGGGCGGGGAACAATGAGTACAGTTCTGGTATTTGTAGGCATTTTCCTCTGCCTGTGCCTGTCCAATTTCTGCTCCGCGTCCGAGATGGCGTTCTCGTCGTGCAATGTCATGCGCCTTGAAAACGCGCGGGACGACAGGTCAAAGCGCGCGAAGATCGCGGTGTATATTACCGAGCATTTTGACGATGCGCTCAGCGCGATCCTGATCGGCAACAACCTTGCCAATATCGGCGCGTCGTCGCTGGCCTCCGTTGCCGTCATTCTGGTGACGGGCGGGGACGAATACGCGTGGCTTGCCACGGTTATTCTGACAGCGCTTGTCATAATCTTCGGTGAGACGATGCCGAAGATCAGCGCCAAAAAGAACGCGAACCGCACATCGCTGAAAAATGCGTACGTTGTGCGCGCGATGATGATAATTTTCTATCCGCTCGTCTGGCTGGTGGTTTCGCTGATAAAGCTGCTTACGATGGGCATGAAGCCGGAGACCGCGGACGCCGATTCCGACGAGGCGGTGGAAGAGCTTCAGTCGATAATCGAGACGGCGGAAGACGAGGACGTGCTGGACGAGGATCAGTCGGAGCTGGTTCAGGCGGCGATAGACTTCTCGGAGACTTCCGCGCTCGAAGTTATGACCGCGCGCGTGGACGTTCAGGCGATCGACATTGAGGACGACTGGGACGATATCCTTGCCATCATTGAGGATGCGCCGTTTACGCGCCTGCCGGTGTACGAGGGCAGCATAGACAACGTCATCGGCATCCTGTATCTGAACCACTTCCTCAAGGCCATGGCGGACGATGGCCGCGCGGACATCAGGAAGCTTCTGATGCCCCCGTGCTATGTGTATAAGACCATGAAGCTGCCCGCGGTGCTCAATACGCTGCGCAAGGCGAAACAGCATCTCGCCATCGTGTCCGACGAATACGGCGGAACGCTAGGCGTCGTGTCGATGGAGGATGTGCTGGAGCAGATCGTCGGCGATATCTGGGATGAGAGCGACATTGTCGAGCACGAGGTCGTGCAGCGTGAGAAGAGCGAATACGAGCTTGACGGCGCGATGATACTCTCGGACTTTCTGGAACTCGTCGGGCTCAACGAGGACGATGTCGACGCCGAGAGCAATACCGTCGGCGGCTGGACGCTTGAGATGTTCGGCGGCTTCCCGCAGGAGGGCGACAGCTTCACGTACAGGAATCTGACGGTCACGGTGCTGTCGATGGACGGCCGCCGTGTCGAGCGTGTGCTGGTGAAGCTTGCGCCGACAGATGACGATAAAGATTAAAACCCGGTGAAATGTTTTAAGCGAAGCGGATCTGTGATCCGCTTCGCTATGAATTTGCCGCGAGACGAAAATAAGTGTTGACATTGCTGGATGTGTGTGTTATCATATATAAGCTAAATGAATATCGCGGGGTAGAGCAGCTGGTAGCTCGTCGGGCTCATAACCCGGAGGTCGTTGGTTCAAATCCTTCCCCCGCAACCATAAAAGTCCTAAAATCGCAAGATTTCAGGACTTTTTCTGCGCTTATGTGGCCAAAAAGTTCAACCCGTTTTTGCCAAAATCGCGCTGACCCAAACCGTGACCCAAATGCGGATATCAGCGGATAGGACGGGAAAGGATTCGGCGGGGGTATTGCGAGCAAAACTGTGATGGTAGGAAAAAATTTTCGAGAAAACTTAGATGCAGAGCGATTTGTACCGCTCTGCATCTTTTCCTCTGTGTTTTATCTCACCGCGTAGCGAGCGGTCCGCCCATCGTCTCAGCGGCCTCGCTACTTTGAAGGGAAAACCATTATATACTTGATTTTGGCTTAGTTATAAATTATATGTTGTAATACTACGGAATAGGCATTATAATGTAGAAAAGAGAACTGCTAAGAGAAGGTACAAATTTTGACTTACATAATATATTGTGATGAATCCTCAAATCATGGTGTCAAATACTCAGATTTTTTTGGTGGTTGTATAATTGACAGCAGACATCAAAATGAGGTAGTTGAGGCTCTTGAACAAAGGAAAAAAGAACTAAACCTTTTAAGCGAAATCAAATGGACAAAAGCCACAGACAATTATCTTGATAAATATATTTCAATTATTGATATGTTCTTTGATTTTGTAAAAGCCGGTAAAATTAAAGTGCGTATTATGTTCAGACGTACAAAAGATGCGCCTGTCCGCGCTGTTTCAGAAGTTGACGACAAATATTTTAAACTGTATTATCAATTTCTCAAACATTCTTTTGGCTTAATGTCGATTCCTAAGGAGTGCACCCCTGCAAATATCATAATCAATCTTGATATTTTACCAGATAAGCACGGCAAACGAGACCAATTTAAAAAGTTTATAATTGGGATGCCATCCTCCTCAGATTTTCACGATTCAGGTATATCTATACGTGAACGTGACATTATGGAAGTTGACTCCAAGGATCATGTTTTGTTGCAGTGTACAGATATAGTACTAGGTGCAATGAATTTCAAATTAAATGGATATGACAAAATAAAACCTGCCGGAGCAACAAGGCGCGGCAGACGTACAATAGCAAAAGAAAAATTATATAAACATATATATTCTCGAATAGCTGATATACACCCCAATTTTAACGCTGGTGTATCAACCGGAGACCACGGATATAGCACTCCGCATTGGAACAGTCCTTATGAGCATTGGCTGTTTGTACCGAAAAAACAAGCAACTGTGCCTGATGCTTCCTACAAAGAACCCCACGTAGGAACGTAAGGCTTCGAAAACACGAGACACAGTTACCTGTACATAATATATCACAGATCCGCACGGTATGTCAATGCCATTTTGCTGTTTTTTGATAATTGCATTTCTTTTTGTTTCGCAAAGGGACTGATATCCAAGTGCAGCGAAAGAATCCCTTGTAACCTGTATTGTGATTATTAGATTAGAAACCCTACTTGCTGATTGCATTTTGCCGTTCCCAATCAAAATCCGAGCGCGAATATTGGAGAAATACTTCCGCATGGCGTTTATGCATGATTGTATTGTCAAAAAATTCTTTGAGAAAACTAAATTGCAGAGCGATTTGTACCGCTCTGCATCTTCCTTTCTGCATTTTATTTCACGGCGTTGGCAAGCAGTCCACCCATAGTCTCGGCGGCCTTGGTCTGCGCAAGCGTTGTGACGTGAGTGTAAGTGTCAAGCGTGAAGCCAGCGGAGTAGTGACCGAGCATTCCGGAGACGGTTTTGATATCCACGCCGTTCTGCAAAGCCAGGGTTGCAAATGTGTGACGAAGATCGTGGAAGC
>CAVCWF010000004.1:7885-12752 GCA_963605945.1 Lachnospiraceae bacterium | reverse complement strand
CGAGGTATATGAGCAGCACAGGGACATCCTCGAAAAGTGGAACGAGAACATGGAGGGGCTGTCCGGCATGGATCTCGACGCTGACGGCAAGCCCAAGGTGTGGAAAATGATCTGGCTGATGGAGTGATAATGATATGAGTGAAAGCTATTCCAAGCCCAAACTGGTTCAGGTCGGCCTCGTAGTGCGCGACCTCGACAAGACGATGGAGCAGTTCAAAATCCTGCTCGGCGCGGAGCCGAACCGCGTCATCGAGAAATCTCCCGCCGCGCCCGGCCCGAAATATTACCTCGGCGAGGAGCGCGATTTCTACCAGCGCGCCGCGCTGTATCAGATGAACGGCATCGAGTTCGAGATACTCCAGCCGTACAATGATCGCTCCGCGCTGACGGATTTCCTCGATGAGCACGGCGACGGAATTCACCATGTCGCGTTCGACACGGATAATTTCGACGCGTTTGAAAAGCATCTCAACGAAAACGGGGTTCAGCTCATCCAGACCGGCCCCAATTCGCGTCATCCCGCTCTCAAGTGGGGCTTCTTCAATACTAACGATAAGCTCGGCACCATGATAGAGGTGACCAATTTTGAGGAAGTGGCAAAGCTTGAGGCGCAGGAAAACGGGAAAAAATGATTCTGTAAATTTATAACAGCGAATAACCGTGCTGGGGCGTTTTGCCCTGCACGGTTATTCGGGCTATTTGAGAGACCCCGTAAGACGGGCAAAAAGCGACTTTTGGAGGCGTAAAATGGCACTTGATAACGCGAAAACCTTTTTGTTTGACATGAATTTCAATGAGGAGCTGCGCACAAAGCTGAAGGAGCTTTTGCCCGGCAGCGGCAAAATGACGAAGCCGGAGCGCATCGCCGGGGCGGCCGAAGCCGCGCGGAAGCTGGGCTACGACTTCAGCGCCGGGGAGCTTGAGAAGGCGATGGAGGAGTACGGCGACAACGATGCGCTGGAGCTGGAAGCGGTGACGAGCCATGCCGGAGTCTGTACCTCGACCGTGCAGAACCGCGACACCTGCGCCGCCTCGGTCGAGACGGGCATCTGGTGCACTGCGCAGACCTCGCCCGCGACCGTCGGCTCCACGTTCATGTCGATGTGATGCGGTATATCCTATCGCCGGGCTTCGCGCTGCGCGGCTGGCAAAGAGCGCCGCATGCGCTGCTGGAGCTTGCGTCGAACAGCGTCACGTTTCTCGGCCGGGAGCGCTTCATGCTGCTGCATAACTGCGACGGACTCCATGAGATATCCGCCGCGGGTATGACTGAGCCGCAGCGCGCGATGCTGGAGGAATACCTCGCCCGCGGTGTCATCGAGCCGTGCGGCGGCGGGCGAACGCTTGCGGAGCGGCAGAAGTGGCGCGTCTATCCCACGCGCTATAAGGCAGCGGCGCAGTGGTCAATAACCGGGCGCTGTAATCTGCGCTGCCGTCATTGCTTCATGTCCGCGCCCGAAGCCGCACTCGGCGAGCCGCGCTTAGAGCAATGCATGGATGTCGTCGCCCAGCTCGCGGAATGCGGCGTGGGCAGCGTATCGCTCACGGGCGGGGAACCGCTGGTGCGCCGGGACTTCTGGCAGATAGTCGATGCGCTGTGCAGCGAGGGAATAAGGATCACGACGCTGTTCACAAACGGCGTCCTGCTCGACGGCGCGGTGCTTGACGGCTTTGAGTCGCGCGGACTTCGCCCGCGGATACAGTTCAGCTTTGACGGCGTGGGCTGTCACGATTGGCTGCGCGGAGTCGATGGCGCGGAGCGCGCCGTGATCCGCGCAATGCGCCTGAGCGCGGAGCGTGGATTCGAGGTCTCCGCCGCGATGTGCCTTAATCGGCGCAATGCCGGGACACTGAGAGACACCGTGCGCGCACTCTCGGAACTGGGCTGTTCGGGGCTGAAGGTCAACAATACCTGTGCGGCGGGAGAGTGGCTCAATCAACGCGGCGACGCGCTGAGCGATTCCGAATGCTTCGCACTGTATCTGGATTATATCCCGCGGTTCTTCGCCGACGGCGCGCCGCTGAGCCTGATGCTCGACGGAATGTTCGCCTACTCGAAGGAAGAGCGGCGCGGCTTCGTACCGTATGAGCGCGACGGGGAGAGCGGTACGCTCTTGTGCCCGCATATCCGGCGCGAACTGTACATCAGCCCGCAGGGGAGGGTACTGCCGTGCATGTCCATGGCAGGCGGCGCGATAGAGCGCGGCTTTCCCTCACTGTTTGAAACGCCGCTGCGCGATATCCTCGGCGACTCGGACTACATGCGCCGCGCTGATCTCCGCCTCACGGACTATCTGGCGCATAACGCGGACTGTATGGGCTGCAAATATGCGGCGCGCTGCTGCGGCGGCTGCCGCGCGTCGGCGGTCGGCTGCGGCGGGACGGATTACCTAGCCCGCGACGAAAGAGCCTGCGTCTTCTTCCACGGAGGTTGGGCAGATAAGATAGCCGAACTGAACCTGACGCATAATACTACGGCCTCTCGAAGGCATGAAACATCAAAACCCCAAGCTTGGGAGGTAAAGCTATGAAACCTATTGCACTTCTGGTGAACAGCGAAGATATGTTCACCACTGTGAAGGACGCCATCGCCCATGCCGGCGCCGAGGACGATGTCGAGATGATAATGACTCACACCTATGAGGAGAGTCTGAAGATCGCCCGCAACTACAAGGCCGCGGGCGGCCTGTGCATTATCGCCCGCGGCGGCCATGCGCGCTACCTGCGCGCGTCAAATCTGGGGCTGCCGATCACGGCGATACCGTTCATGGGCAACGACATCGCGGCCATGCTCGTCCGCGCGACGAACGAGTGGGGCGAGTTTGCAGTCATCGGCAACGCCACCATGGTGCAGATGACGCGTGAGCTTGAGCGCCCGATAGGCGCGAAGATACACTATTATGAGATACGCCAGTGGGTCGATTTCGACACGATATTGAGCCAGCTGCGCGATGCGGGCATAAAGGCGGTGATCGGCGGCTACGACGTGACTCGCGCTGCCCGCGCCTACGGTATCCACGACTACTGCATCCGCACGAGCGAATACGAGATAATCACGGCCATCATCGAGGCGAAGGGCGTCGTATCTGCCCTCGTACGTGACCAGCACTGGGACAAGCTCTTTGAGGCCGCGCTCGATACCATCAGCGAGGGTGTCGTAGTGATCGACAGCAAGGGCGCGGTCTCCCACGCAAACCGCCGCGCCATCAAGCTGCTCGGCACGGACGGCGAGCTCGGCGGCCTGCCGCTGCCGGAGATGCAGGCCATGAAGGACAAGGCGCTCGGCGAGGGCGCGCCTATATACGACGAGCTGTATGAGTATAACGATTATAAGTTCACGGCTTCATTCCTGCCGATAAAGGAGCAGGAAAACAGCCTTGTCATTGTGATGCAGGAGGTCGAGTACGTCCACAAGATCGAGCGCAAGATACGCCAGAAGCTTGCGAACAAGGGACTTATCGCCAAAAACAGCTTTGACAATATCTGCGCCGAAAGCCCGATACTCAAAAAATCCGTGCAGACCGCAAAGCGCTACGCCGTCGCGAACTCTTCCGTGCTCATCTCCGGAGAGACCGGCACGGGCAAGGAGATGTTCGCCCAAAGCATACATAATTACAGCCGCCGCCGTGGGGAGGCCTTTGTTGCCGTCAACTGCGCGACGATACCGGCAAACCTGCTGGAATCGGAGCTGTTCGGCTATGTCGAAGGCGCATTCACGGGCGCGAAGCGCGGCGGAAAAATGGGCTTGTTCGAGCTTGCGCACAAGGGGACGATATTCCTCGACGAGATAGGCGAGACGAGTCTCGATATGCAGGCGCGGCTTCTGCGCGTGCTGGAGGAGCACGAGATAATGCGCGTCGGGGACGACAAGGTCATCCCGGTCGATATCCGCGTTATCGCCGCCTCGAACCGCGATTTAAAGAAAATGGTGGACGAGGGCAGCTTCCGCAGTGACTTCTATTACCGGCTCGACGTGCTGTCTCTAAAGCTTCCGCCACTGCGTGACTGCAAAGAAAATATTGAAACACTGATTCATAATTTTACAGCGCGTTACGCTTCCGAGAACGGCAGAAGGCCGCTCGAATATGCGCCTGAGGCGATGAAATTGCTGGTTGATTACGAGTGGCCGGGCAATGTCAGGGAGCTGAAAAATGTTGTCGAGCGCCTTGTCGTGACCTGTGTCGACGACCGCATTGACGCCGGACGGGTCATGGACGCGCTGCATATAACGGCTCCGCTGCCGGTGAAAACTGCTCCGTCAGGGGAGGGGACGCTGGACGAAGCGGAGATGCGCCTGATAAAAAGGACGCTCGCCGAGTGCGGCGGAAACAAGACTCAGGCGGCGAAACGGCTCGGAATAAGCCGCCCGACGCTGCACCGCAAGCTGCGCATAATGGAGGGCGGAAATGCGGATTGACGCGCTCAACTGCGGCGGAGCAGCCCTCGCGGAATACTGCCGCGGCAGACATGAGCTGTGCGCCGCCGGTGTGTTCAGCTCCGGAATATACCTTGAGGACGCGGCGGGAGAACTCGTCATGCTGCACGACGAGAACTGCGGCAGCCTGCCCTTCGGCCTCGCGGGGCGAGGAATAAAAGACCGTGCGAAGAAGCTTGGAATAAGCGCGGGCGACGCGCTGATCATCGACGGGGGAAGGCTCCTGCGGGCGGACGGAACGCTCCTCACAAACATTGTGTATGAGCCGGAAAACCCAGTGATTCCAATGCTTTCAGCCGACAAGTGGACAGCGTTTATCCGCCGCGAGGGCGGCAGACTGCTGGCGGAATCGGGGCGTTCACAGCTCGCGGTTTTCGCGTCCGTGCGCAGTGCAGATATCGACCGCGTCACGCTTGATGACCCCTTCGCCGC
>CAVCWF010000004.1:7090-7875 GCA_963605945.1 Lachnospiraceae bacterium | reverse complement strand
TTGCCGGTATGCGGCGGCTTGAACGCGGGCTTGCTGCCGGAGACGGCGCGGAAATCTCCGCGGGGCTTGACGGTCTGCTCGGACTTGGCCGCGGCCTTACCCCGTCGTTTGACGACTTCATTGTAGGCGCGGCGGCTGCGCTGAATTTCTGCGCGCGCGAGTTTTCCGCGGAGCTGTCCGGACGAGCGGAGCTGTGCCGCATGATGACGGAGAAGTCGGAGCGGACGAATAAATACAGCGCCGCGTATCTCCGCGCCGCGGCTGCAGGCGGGAGAATTTCCGCGATAGACGATATGCTCGCCCTCACCGGAAGCGGGGAGTGGCCTGCCGCGGCGGAGCGGCTTCTGTCGGTCGGCGGAAGCTCAGGTGCGGACATGACGTCGGGCTGCATCTTCGCGGCGAGAATAATTTCCGGGCGTTAAGAAAAGTTGGCACGGGTATTGCTGTTAATAAATCAGGTAGATACCCAAGCACCATATAACAAATCAAGGAGGACCAAATCTATGGCCGATAGAGAAACCATCGAGCGCCTGAAAGACCAAGCGCTTGAAATGCGCGAGCTGGTGCTCAAGCTCTCCGCAAAGACCGTTATCCATCTTGGCGGCGACCTTTCCATGGCGGACATGATGACCGCTCTGTACATGTACAAGATGAAGAAGAATCTGGACTACCCCGGCAAGTGGCCGGAGAGAGACCGTTTCGTGCTCTCCAAGGGTCACGGCGCAGGCTGCCTCTACATCGCAATGGCGATGGCGGGCTACGGCAGCATCGACGAGATATTCAAC
>CAVCWF010000004.1:5780-7062 GCA_963605945.1 Lachnospiraceae bacterium | reverse complement strand
GCGCATGGGGCAGCCGCTACGGTATGCACCCCTGCAAGAACCAGAACCCCGGCATGGAGGTCTCCTCCGGCTCTCTGGGTCACGGCCTGACTCTCTGCTCCGGCCTCGCGCTGGCGGCAAAGGAACGCGGCGACAAGCACCACGTTTTCACCATGCTCGGCGACGGCGAATGCAACGAGGGAGCTATCTGGGAAGGCGCAATGCTCGCCGCGCACTACAAGCTCGGCAACCTTGTCGCGCTGGTTGACAGAAACATGGTCAGCCTCAGCTCTCCCACCGAGGAGTACTACGGCGGCCTGAAGCTTGAGCCGCTGGGCGACAAGTTCAAGGCCTTCGGCTGGAACGTTGTCGAGATAAACGGCAACTGCATGGAGGAAGTCGTCGACGCACTCGACAACATCCCCGAAGCCGACACCGACGTTCCCACCGTCATTATTGGACACACCATCAAGGGCTACGGCGTCTCCTTCATGGAAGGCACGCCCAAGTGGCACCACGGTATGCTGACCGATCCCGAACTGCTTGCGCAGGCTCTCGAAGAAGTCAAGCAGACCCGCTACAAATAAGGAGGGGATTACAATGATGAAAACCTATGGACTTCGTGAGAAGCTTGGCAACGCAAGACCCGATCTGGATCATGCGATGCAGAAGTACGCCGTTGAGCATCCTGAGTTTCGCCTGATATCCGCCGACGTCGGCCGCGCGGGTATGCCTGAGTTTATAACAAAGTTCCCGAAGCAGTACTACAACACCGGTATCGCTGAAATGGCGGCGATGGATCTGGCTGCCGGTATGGCGCTTGAGGGCTACAAGCCTTGGGTGTACGGCATGTCCGTGTTCAACACCCTGCGCGCGGGCGAAGGCATCCGCACCAATATGTGCTACCAGCACGCAAACGTCAAAATAATCGGCTGCAACACCGGCCTGTGCCAAGGCCCCTGCGGCTCCACGCACTACGCGCTGGAGGATCTTGCGATCCTGCGTACCTTCCCGAATCTCGTCCTCTGCGCTCCCTGCGACGCCGCACAGGCTGTCAAGGCGTTTGAGGCCGCAAACGAGATCGACGGCCCCGTCTACCTGCGTCTCGGCAATGGCCGCGGCGAGTCCGACGTTTACGCCGAGGACTACAAGTTCGAGTTCGGCAAGGGCATTGAGATATTCGAGGGCAAGGACGGCTACATCATCGCCTGCGGCATGATGGTTCCTTACGCGGTCGAGGCTGCAAAGCAGCTCAAGGCCGAGGGCATCGAGGTCGGCGTTGTCGACATGCACACCCTCAAGC
>CAVCWF010000004.1:0-5770 GCA_963605945.1 Lachnospiraceae bacterium | reverse complement strand
GTTGAAGACGCGTTCATTATCGGCGGCCTTGGCGGCGCCGTGTGCGAGGTCGTCGCGGAGAGCGGCGTGCCCTGCAAGGTCAAGCGCCTCGGCGTTCCCGACATCTTCCCCGGCTTCGGCTCCTTCGACGAGCAGATGTCTCACCTCGGCTTCGGTGTTGAAGCAATGAAAGAGGCCATAAAGGCGCTCTGATTCACTCCCATATATCCCGCTCCTCATTCCCACGGGGGAGCGGGAACTGTGGCCAGCCGGGAAGCCAATGCGGCTTCCACGGCTGTGCCGCCCGCCGGACTGTGATGCGCCCGCAAGACGGAGCGCCGCGCGGCGGAGCATTGGATTTGAGGCGGGGCCTGCACGCCTTAAGCTCCCCCTTATTTTAGCGGCCATTTGAGGAGGATTTGATAATGAATCATAAGCTCGCAGACACCGACGTTCTGGTGATAGGCGGAGGCGTCTCAGGCCTGCGTGCCGCAGTCGCTGCGGCGGAAAAAGGACAGCGCGTCGCGCTTGTCAGCAAAGGCTCCTGCGCGTCACCGGAGATAATGGGTTTCAACGCCCCCGTTATGCCCGGCGACTCCGAGGAGCTGTATTACGAGGACATAGGGAAAAGCGGATGCGGCATCAACGATAACCGCCTTGCCCGCACGCTTTCACAGCGGGTCATGGGCGAGGTCGCTTGGCTTGAGAGCATTGGCGTCCACTTCAACCGGGACGAAAACGGAAACTATGTCGCCATCCACACGCTCGGCACAAGATATCCGCGGCTTATAAAGTCCGGTATGTCCAGCGGCGTCACGGAGATGAACGCGCTGCTGAAGCTGTGCGATAAACTTGGAATAAAGCAGTATATGCCGGTAGATATCCTTGGGCTTATAAAAGTCGGGGAGAAAGTCTGCGGGGCATACGGTGTTGACAATAAAGATCAGGCAGTGTTCTTCAGCGCGAAGTCCGTCGTACTGGCGACGGGCGGCTGTGGAGCCATTCAAAGCTTTTCCACCTACCCCAAGGCGCTGGTCGGCGACGGCTACGCAATGGCCTATGAGGCGGGGGCAACGCTGGTGGACATGGAGCTTCAGCAGTTTGAGCCGTGCTGCTTCGTCTATCCCAAGCAGATAGAGGGCAAGGTCATAGCGACCACGCTCCTGCGCCACGGCGCGGAGCTTCTCAACGGCGAGGGGCGCGAGTTCATGGCCGACTACGGCCTGACCCGCGAGAACGCGCAGAAGGGCAGCCTTTCCCGCGCAATGGAAGAAGAGGTGCGCGCCGGACGCGGCACTCCGCACGGCGGCATCTACTACAACATGACCATGATGAGCCCGGAGATGCTGTATAAGGATCACGCCATCTTCACAAAGCCTGCCGTTGAGATCGGCATGGATCTCACGAAGGAAATGCCGGAGATGATGCCCGCATCGCATACAAACCTCGGCGGCGTCATCATCGACTGCGGCGGCAGAACCGAGGTACCGGGACTCTTTGCCTGCGGCGAAGTCACGGGCGGCCTGCACGGCGCGAACCGCCTCGGCGGCGGCGCGGGAGCGGAGACCGTTGTGTTCGGGCACCTCGCGGGGGACAGCGCGGCGGAATACGCGCTGGGCGCGGATGCACCGGACGGCGCGACGCTTGACGCCGCATGCGATGAGGTCATGCGTGAGCTTAAAGCGCTCTGCGCACGCGAAGGGGAGAACCGGCTGGAGGATATCCGCCGTGAGCTCGGCGAGACGCTGCACCGCGAGATGGGCATACTGCGCAGCCGCGAGAGCATCGCCCGCGCGGCGGAGACGGTCGGCCGCCTGAAGGCGGAGCTTGAGCAGAGCGCTGCCGGCAGCGTGAAGGCCGCGGCGGATTACATCCACTGCCGCCATATGCTGCTTCTGGCCGAGATACAGATCCTCGCGTCGGATACCCGCACCGAGAGCCGCGGCGTGTTCTACCGTTCCGACTATCCGGAGACCGACGAGAAGAACTGGAAGAAGAACATACACATCCGCAATAACGGCGGCAAAATGGAGCTGAGTCTCCACGACGCAGTTACCGAGGCATAAAAATCCTGAAATATATCGAGGTAAGCTATGAAAAAAGCACTGAAGTTTGATGAACGCGACAATGTTGTCATCGCGCTGGAAGCGACCGTACCGGGCGACGAGATAAGCGTAAACGGCGAGGCATCCGGCGTTACGGCGGCGGACAGCGTCCCGCAGGGACATAAAATAGCCCTCAGAAACATTGCGAAGGGCGAGACTATTTATAAGTACGGGCATCCGATCGGCCTTGCGGCGGAGGATATAAGCGCGGGCAGCTATGTGCATGTTCACAACGTGCTCGACCCCATATCCAACTGGAAGGAGAATTATCTCTACCAGTATAATCCCGACTCGCTCACCGAGATTGACGACAGCCTGCGCCTTGCGGAGCCTCCGAAGCTCTACGGCTATCGCCGCCGCGACGGCAGAGTCGGCTTCAGAAATCATCTTGTCGTGCTGTCCACCGCGGTCTGTGCGAACAAGATAGTCTCCGACATCGAGTATAAATTCCGCGACGTCGTCGCCATAACGAACCCGTCGGGCTGTGTCATCCTGCCCAACGAGGTCGAGCGAATCAAGGCGATACTTCTCGGCATTGCGAGAAACCCGAACGTCGGCGCCGTGATATTCGCGGGACTCGGCTGTGAGAGTGTCGAGGCCGAGTGGTTTTACGATCAGGTCAAGGATGAAAAGCCCTGCGCGTTCGTCCGCTCGCAGAATTACGGCTCCACTGAGGCGGCCTATGAGGATCTTGAAAAGCTCGTCATCTCCATGAAGGCGGAGCTTGACAAGCAGCAGCGCGAGGAGGTCTCCGTCGCGGATATCTGCCTCGGCGTCAAGTGCGGCGCGTCCGACTGGACGACCGCTGTCGCCTCGAACCCCGCCATCGGCTATGCGTCCGATATCGTCGTTAAAAACGGCGGAACCTCGCTTCTCGGCGAGACGGTCGGCTGGTACGGCGGCGAGGGCGTCCTGACCAAGCAGTCCAGAACCAAGGAGACTGCGGACAAGATTATCGACATGCTCACCGTCATGTATGACCGCGCGAAGTCCATGGGCAGAAGCATCGAGGAGAGTAACCCCGCCCCCGGCAACATCGCAGGCGGCATCACGACGCTGAAGGAAAAGGCACTCGGCAACGTCAAGAAGGGCGGCACCGCTCCTGTCGAGGGCGCGCTCGACTTCGGCGAGTACCCGACCGGCAAGGGACTGTACGTTGTGGATAACCCCGGCCTTGACCCGCTGTCGCTGCTCGGCCTGACCTGCTCCGGTGCAACCGTGCTGCTGTACAGCACCGGCCGCGGCACGCCTGTCGGCAACCCCATCGCCCCAGCCATCAAGCTCACCGGTTCTCCAGACGCAATGAAGCTGATGGGCGCGAATATGGACGCCGACCTCACCGGCATATCCCTCGGCCATATGAGCATCGCCGAAGGCGGACGGCTGCTGTTTGATAAGATAGTCGCGGCCTGCAACGGCGAACCGACAATCGCGGAAAAGCTCGGCCACAGAGAGTATGCGTTCCCGCTGCTCATGGGCGCGCTGTAATTATAATAATGTAGCAATGCAGACTGCCGGGCGACGCTCGGCAGTCTGTTTGTTGGCAGCAACAGATTGACAAAATCCGCGGGTTTTGATATTTTTGGTATATAGATATTGAAGCAGCGCGGTAAATTATAAAAAGCGGAAGCGAGCTGAACATAAAGTCATGTATTCATTACTTATTAAAAACGGACAGCTTTTTGACCCGGATTCCGGCCTGTCGCGGCGCGGCGATATCGCGCTGGACGGGCGGCGCATTGCCGCGGTCGGTGATGTCGCGCTGTGCGACGCCGCAGCGACGATAGACGCTGCGGGTTGCATCGTCACGCCCGGACTTGTGGATATGCACGCGCATTTATACCCGCTGCTGCCGAGCGGCATACCGGCGGAAGCCGTGTGCTTTTCGACCGGAGTAACGACCGCGGTGGACGCGGGCAGCTCCGGCTGTGCGAGCTATCCGTATTTCCGCCCGTTCATACATACCTCGCAGCTGCGGATAAAAGCGTTCCTGAACGTCTCCACCGCTGGCATCTGCGCGCACCCAGCGCATGAGGACGTCGATCCGGCAAAGTTTGACGAGGAGCGCATACGCGATGTTTTCGAAGCTTGCCACGGCGAGCTCCTCGGACTCAAGCTGCGCACAAGCCGCAATATCGTTGAGGGCTACGGGCTTGCCCCACTGGAGCGCGCCCTTGAGATAGCGGACGATATCGGCGTCCCGCTGATGCTGCACCCGACTGACCCGCCATGCACCATGGCACAGCTACTTGACATGCTCCGTCCCGGAGACATCATGTCCCACGCGTATCACAACACCGGCGATACGATAATCGACGGCAGCGGGCACGTGTGCGAGGCGGCGCTGCGGGCGAGGGAGCGCGGAGTAATATTTGACGTTGCGAACGACCGATGGCACTTCGGCTTCAGTACGGCGCGCGCCGCGCTGGCAGACGGCTTCCTGCCGGACGTGATAAGCTCCGACCTCATCGGGTCGGATGCGTTCAGGCATCCGACGGTGTTCAGCCTGCCGATGCTCGCGTCAAAGTATCTGGCGCTGGGCATGAGTCTTGAGCAGATACTGCCGCGCATGACCTCGGTTCCCGCGCGGCTTATGGGGCTTGACGGCAAAATTGCGGCGCTGCGGCCGGGGTATGAGGCGGACGTGGCGGTGTTCCGCATGATAAACAGGGAAGTGGAGTTCGGCGACAGAGCCTATGGCGACCCGCGGCTTGAATGCATCCGCGGCGACAGGCTGCTCAAGCCGATGATGACGGTGAAAGCCGGGCGGATAGTTTTCCGCGATATTGATATTTGATTTTTTAGCGGTGCGGAGGTACTGAAAAATGGCGGAGATCGGCGTAATTCTTGAACTGGAATCCAGCTATAACGCGGCACAGGATGTTATACGCAGTCTTGATACAGACGAGATGGATATTACGCGGGTGGCCGATTATCAGGAGGGCATCGCCGCGGCGAAGCGCATGGTTGAGGACGGCGCGAAGGTGCTGGTCACGCGCGCGGGCTATATCCCGCACCTGCGCGGCGCGGACCTCAAGGTGCCGGTCATCGAGATACCTTTTACGATGGGCAACATCACGCAGAGCTGCGTTGAAGCCAGCCGCCGTTATGGCTGCGTCGGGCTTGCGGGCACACAGTACGTTATCGACCAGAGCAGGATACTTGACAGCGTCCTCGGCGACAACATCAAATACTATCTTGCCAGCACTCCGTCGGATTATCAGCGCGTTGCGCAGCAGGCGAGGCGGGACGGCGTGAAGGCGCTGGTCGGCGGCTTTGACGAGACAAAATACGCCGAGAGCGCGGGACTTGCCAGAGTTGTGATGGCCTCCGGGAGCGACGAGATGGCCGAGGCGCTGCACGAGTCGATGAAGATCGTCTCGCAGATACGCGCCGAGGCCAAAAAAGGGCAGGAGCTGAGCACATTGTTTGACATGATCGGCGACGCGCTCATGCTTTTCGACGACGCGGGCAACGTAGTGCAGCTCAACCATCGCGCGTGCAAGATACTCGGCGTTAAGAGCGAGAACCAGCGCGGAAAGCCGCTGACTGCGGGGCAGCTCAGTGCCAGTGTGCAGAGCGTACTCAGCACCGGAGCCGACCTGCCGTACGACCTTCAGGAGTGCGGCGGGAAAAAATATGTGTGCAGCCTGCGCGCGGTGAAGAGCGGCGGCGCGGTGAACGCC
>CAVCWF010000003.1:0-3544 GCA_963605945.1 Lachnospiraceae bacterium | reverse complement strand
TGCCGCGAAGCGCTGCCCCTATTAGGGGAAGTGGCGCGTTAGCGCCGAAGGGGTCGCCAGAGTTGAGATTAGAGCGGCGGGGAAAAGAAAGATCAACGTAAAGATTAGGGTTCTGCCTCCCTTGTGTAAAGGGAGGTGGGTCGGCGTAAGCCGAGCCGGAGGGATTGTGCGCACAATTGTACATTTATGCGCCGATTTCAGGCGAATCCGCAACCAACATCGCCGCGGACAATCCCTCAGTCAGCCTACGGCTGCCAGCTCCCTTTACACAAGGGAGCCAAGTGACTTTTTCTTTACCTATCACTCTATTTTCCCAACTGGCACTCTCTATCAACTGGTGCCCCCTCAGTCGGCCGCAGGCCGACAGCTCCCCTAGCAGGGGCGCCCCCACAGCGCAAGCCGTTCCCCCTCCTGTTCGGAGAGGGAACGTTCACATTATCCCGCACTTACGCATTCATCACTTCACAACGTCAAAGGTCAGGGTCACCTTGAACAGATCGCCGTCGACGGTCAGCTCCATCGCGCCCTTTTGCAGCTGCGCGAGGCTCTGCGCGATGTTCAGCCCAAGGCCGCTGCCCTCGGTATTGCGCGAGCTGTCGCCGCGCACGAAGCGCTCCATCAGCTCGTCGCTGGAGATGTTCAGCTGGCGGCTGGAGATATTCCGGAACGTGACGACCGCCTTGCCGTCCCGCTCGTACACCTCAAGGTACACCCGCGTCCCCCGCTGAGAATACTTGCAGATATTGTTCAGCAGATTATCAAAAATGCGCCACATATGCCGCCCGTCGGCCATGATTATCACCGGCTTCTCCGGCTTCGTCAGCACCGGCTCCAGCCCCGCCGCGTTCAGCTTCTCGCCGTACTCGCCCAGCGTCTGGTCAAGCAGCACGCCGACGTCGCAGGGTTCGGCATTGACGGCCAGATTGCCCGTCGACGCCTTTGACGCCTCCAGCAGATCGTCGATCAGCTTCTTCAGCCGCGCCGACTGCCGCTGCAAAACGTCTATATACTCGCGCATTTTCTCGTTCTCGGGCTTCTCCTTATCGAGAAGGTCAACGTAATTTATTATCGAGGTGAGCGGAGTTTTGATATCGTGGGAGACGTTTGTGATAAGCTCGGTGCGGAAATGCTCACTGCGCATCCGCGCCTCGACCGCCAGCGACACGCCGTCGCGGATGGTGTTGAGGTCTTCGCCGTGCTCGCGGAATGGGCCGTAGAGCTTTGAGGTATCGACAACGCAGCTCTCGTCGCCCGCGGCGAGCTTCTGCCCCGCGGTCAGCAGCTTTTTCGCGCATATCGCCGTGTATATCAGCGCCGCGGCCAGCAGCAGGTTGACGATGAACCCTATAAAGACGTTGCCCGTCGCCAGCAGCTCCAGCACGAATATTCCGGCGACGATGGCGCAGGTCTTCGGCACGAGGGGCATTCCCTTTACAAGCTCGGCGATCGCGCGGCCGACGCTGCGGACGAGCCGCCACGCCCACGCCAGAACTTTGTATATGATGCAGCCCTTGATGACGCCGCCGATCTTCACGCGCACCGCGAAGCTCATAATGTACAGCAGTATCAGCAGTGCCGCCACCAGTATGACAAGGCAGGCGAGCATGATGATGAGGATGCTGTCATAATACATCTCGGCCAGTATCGCCCACAGGCAGGAGATCGCGACAATCATCAGCAGCGTGAACAGGTCAAAAGGGATCTTGTCAACGAAGCTCGGCACGATGCCCTCGCTGCCCGCCCGATGTCCCGCGGCGCAGAGCAGGAAGATGAACAGCACCACGCACAGGACGAAGGACACCGCCGCGATAACGATGAGCTGGTAGCGGCAGTTGTAGATCAGCTCCGCCCAGTACAGGCGGACAAAGGTGTCGGAGTTGTCGCCGTTGGCAGGCGCGCTGAGGATGTAGCCCTCGATGACGACGTTGCTGGCGGCTGTGACGGAGTCGCTTCCGCTGCCGGAATTGCTGTTGTCTTCGTTGATGACGAAATCCTTGCTGCTCAGGTTCAGATTGGAGATGCTGTACGACTCCTCGGCGTACCACTGGTAGTCCGCGCCGTCAAGCCCGTCGAACAGGATTTTGCCGGTGTCCTTGTCGCGCAGGACGAAGCGGAACGCGCTGTCAAGGCCGCTGCGGTACTGCGCATAGTCCGGACTGTAACCGTTGTAAAGGCGCTCGAAGGTCTGGTACAGCTGAGAATATCCCATATTGGACAGCACACGGTCGCGCAGCGTGTTGGCATTGCCTGCATAGCCGCCCTCGTCGGCCACCAAGCCCACGCCTATGAGCGAGCCGACGAACACGATGCCGAGCATTGCGAGCAGGAACACCGCCACGGCCTTTGCAACGAAGCTGCTTTTAAGTTTGCTCATGTCTTACCCCTCTCGATCTTGTAGCCCTGCCCCCAGACCGCCTTGAGATAGCGCGGCTCGGCGGGGTTTATCTCTATTTTTTCGCGGATGTGGCGGATATGGACGGCCACGGTGCTCTCCGCGCCGTAGGGCTCGTCGTTCCAGACCCGCTGGTACAGCACCTTCGGCGGGAATACCTCGCCGGGGTGCTCCATAAGGAGCTTGAGAATGTCATACTCGGTGGGCGTAAGGCTGACCTTTTCGCCGTCAACGGTGACTTCCTTGCTGCGGTCGTCGAGGCAGATGCCGTCGAGCCGCAGGCAGCTGTCCTTCACGGTGCCGCCGCCGAGCTGCATATAGCGCCGCAGCTGGGAGCGGACGCGTGCGAGCATTTCGACGGGGTTGAAGGGCTTTGTGATGTAGTCGTCGGCGCCGACGTTGAGGCCGAGCACCTTGTCGGTGTCCTCGCCCTTGGCGGTCAGCAGGATGACGGGGAGGTTGCTCTCCTCGCGGAGCTTCACCATTGCGCTGATGCCGTCCATTTCGGGCATCATAATGTCCATCAGGACGAGATGTATCTCCTGCGCGCGGATGATCGCGAGCGCCTCGCGGCCGTTGTAGGCGGCGAAGGTGCGGTAGCCCTCGGCCTCAAGGTAGATCTTCAGCGCGGAGACTATGTCCTTTTCGTCGTCGCAGATAAGTATGTTGTACACTCTCTTCACCTCGCGTATTATATTAACGTATCGCGGGTTAAAAACCAAGGGGATAATTTATTAAGAAATGTTTAATGAGGGGGAAAGGCGGTGCGGCGTATCTTTCTCAAATCAACGCGGACGGTGAAATTTTTTGTAGGGGACGGCCACTGTGCCGGCCCGTGTACATTATTGTGCATGGTTTCTTTTCGCCTCTGCTCTAGTCTCAACTCTGGCGACCCCTTCGGCGCTAACGCGCCACTTCCCCTAGTAGGGGCAGCGCTTCGCGGCAAAGATTTGGGGCTGGCACAGTGGCTGCACCGCACCCTCTTGGCGCCCCTCTTAGGGGAGCTGGCGCGGAGCGCCTGAGGGGTCGCCAGTGTGTAGAAAGTGCCATTGGTTAAAAGAGATGGCAATATAAAGAAAAGCTCTGTCATTCCCCCTAAAGGGACTAGGCGGCAAATCAATGAATCGTGGTATGCCGCCGTCGCGAGGAGCG
>CAVCWF010000002.1:0-24310 GCA_963605945.1 Lachnospiraceae bacterium | reverse complement strand
GGCGCGGTAGTGAATGACATGCCGGGGGCATGTCAGAGCCGCGCCGTGACCGAGGGGTCGCCTGAGCTGAGTCTGGAGCAGGGCGGAAAAAAGTTCGCTGTTAAAACTAGATTCTTGCCTCCCTTTACACAAGGGAGCCAAAATCGAAGTAATTGCCCAAAACAACCTGTCATTGCGAGGAGCGAAGCGACGTGGCAATCCGCGTCCCCTTACGCATCGCACAAAACATACTGCTGCCCAGAAAAAAGAAACGGATTCCCACGGCCAGTGTGCGCACTGGCTTCGGAATGACAGAGGTTTTCTATACTTCGCCTTTTCTTTTGCCCAATGGCACTTCCCACACACCGGCGACCCCTTCGGCGCTAACGCGCCACTTCCCCTAAGAGGGGCAGCGCTCCGCGGCAAAGATTTTGGATTGACGCATTGCAGTACCCCGCACCCTTGGCGCCCCTTCTAGGGGAGCTGGCACGGCGTTAGTTGTGACTGAGGGGTCGCCAGTTTCAGTCTATTGCCATTAGGTAAAAGACTCGGCAACGTATAGAAATCAGCTCTAGAGAATATTACGCGGCAAGCATTGACCAGTATAGCGGTCAATATTTTCTCCCAGCTTAGCATAAAATTTGACTGCTTGCAACTGATACTGGTCAAAAAAATATGCAGGCGGAGAAGAACATGGAGCAAAAAATCAGACGTGACCGAAATATGGGCGATAATCTGCGCAGACTTCGGGCGGGCAGCGGCCTGTCGCAGGAAAAGCTGTGCGCAGAGCTTCAGCGCCGCGGCTGTGATATTGGTCGGACGACCTACGCAAAATATGAGTCCGGTGAACTGAATATCCGGGCAAGCGTTATAGTAGAGCTGAGGAAAATCTATTCCTGCTCGTATGACGAATTCTTTGCCGGGCTTGAAGATGAAGAATAACCGACGCCGGGGCACATGCCCCGGCGTCGATCTACATTTTTATAGGCAAGTTAAAAACGTTCACTTTCCATCTGGCAAAGCATCATTTTCAATCGCAGGGAGCTTCAGCTCTGCGGCGAAGTGCTCCTCGTCGGAGCGTATCTCGAAGCTGCCGCCCATATGCGTCATTATCTTCTCGCAGGTGCGGATGCCTATCTTCGTGCTCTCGACGCGGTTCATAGAGCGTACCACATAGTTCGACACGCAGACGCTCAGCCAGCCGTTTTCCAGTGCGGAGAGGATCATCACCGGGCGCGACTTATCCGCGTACTTGCGCAGGTTCGACAGCAGATTATCGAACACGCGCTTGAGGTACATCGTATCCGCCGAGACGCGGCAGTCGCCGATGAAGTCGATGCGCGACACGTTGAACCCGTCGTCCTGCAAATCGAACTGCAGTTCGAGCATGAACTGGTCGAGCAGCATCCTCGCGTCAAACTCCTCCATGTTCATCTCAAGGTCGGCGCGGCCGAAAACAAGGAAATACTTGAACAGCTCGTCCGTCAGATCCTTCAGCTCCATGGCCTTGCCGTAGGCCGCGGAGATGAACTGCTTCGCCTGTTCCTCGTCGCCGATGCCGTTCTCGTCAAGCAGACTGAGATAGCCAAGCATCGAGGTCATCGGCGTACGGATATCATGCGAGATGGCGGTTATCAGCTCGGAGTTTGCCTGCCATGCGCGGCGCTCGTTGCCCATCTTCTCGATGACAGAGCTGCGCATCATGTCCACCTCGTGCGCGAGCATCGAAAGCTCGTCGTTGCCCTTGACGGTGATATCGTGCTCCAGATCGCCCCCGCCGATCTCCCCGGCCTCATGCGACAGCACGATTATGCGCTTCGTCATCCGCTGCACGTACCACAGCACGACCGCAATGAATATCAGGCAGGCCGACGCCCACGCCACGACGTTCGCCAGCGCGTATTCGCGCACCTGCGAATTCTCGCTTATCGCTATCTGATACAGCCCGTCGGCAAAGCGCATCGGGTAGAGCCGCTGGCTCTGCGCTATATACTGGCTCCGCTCCGAGCCCGCGATGTTCGAGGCGTTTGTCGCCTCGCCGCCGTGAACGCGCATTGAGAAGTTGCGCCCCTTATAAATAAGTATGGTCACATATTCGTGATCCCGCGTCCATCGCGCGACGGCGGCCGAGTCGTCCCCCTTCACGCGGCGGGAGCTTACATAGCTGCTGAACTGCGAATATATCTCCGCCTTGCGGGAGGATACCGCGTCGCTGCTCATATAGACCTTGTCGACGATGAGGTTCCCCACCCCGCGCACGACCGCCATCACGATCAGCGCGCAGGCAAAGCCCAGCAGGATCGTATAAAGCATTTTCGCGTTGAGCGAGGACGGCAGACGCCTTTTTCTCCGCTCAGGTTGCTTCTCAGTCAATTTGATAGCCCTTTCCCCAGACCGTGCGAACTATCTTCGGACTGGACGAATTTTCTTCTATCTTGCGCCGCAGGTTCAGAACATGCACCATTACGGTGTTGCCGGAGCCGGCGAGATATTTTTCGTTCCATACGGCCTCGTACAGCTCTACGGCGGTCACGGTGCGGCCGCGGTTCTGGAGCAGGTACGCGAGGATGGCGTACTCCGTGTCGGTCAGGGCTACGGGCTTGCCGCTGCTCGTGACCTTGTGCGTCGAGAAATCTACCTCAAGATTCTCCACCGCGAGCGCCTCCTCCGGCTTGCCGCGGTACTCCTTATACCTGCGCAGCAGCGAGCTGACCTTGGCCAGCAGCTCCACGCTTGAGAAGGGCTTGGACAGAAAATCGTCGCCGCCGCTGGAATAGGCGCTGACGCGGTCGTTCTCGGCAGACTTCGCGGTGAGGAACAGGACGGGAACATTAGAGTCGCTGCGTATCGCGTCGCAGGTCTGAAAGCCGTCCATCCCCGGCATCATCACATCCAGCAGCACGAGGTCAAGCTCCGGATGCTCCTTCACATACGCAACGGCTTCCGTGCCGCTGCTCGCCTCGGCGACGGTATACGTCTCGCTCAGCAGTATTTTCAGCACCCGGCGGATATCCGGATCGTCGTCTACTATTAAAATATTGGAACTGGCAGCCATGTTTATCTCTCCTCTATACAAAAACGATACATAAAATTTGCCTGATCGATGCAATCGCGGTTCACAATGGCGGCAGTCCGGCGGAAGGAGGCGCCGCGCACGGAGCGATGCATTTTAACTGAGTGCATCATAACACATAATTTCATATAAACCAACGAAAAATCAAACATTTAAGAAAAGTTAAGAGACAGAGCGCGCATTATATGGTACAATGTTATCGTAGATTTTTATCTCTATACGTTCGATATGTGCGTTCGATAGAAATCCCATTGAATTTCCGAGGAGGAACATAATGAAAAAGACAGCAAAAATCATTTCTCTGCTGCTCGCCGCAGCACTGGCGCTGAGCCTCTGCGCCTGCGGCAGCGGCGGAGACAACAGCAATAACGGCGGAAACGGCAAGGCCGACAGTACGCCGACGCCGGAATATGTCTATGCGTCCAGCTTCTCCAAGCTCAATAACGGCGACGGACATAGCTATCTCAACCCCTTCCTGTTCACGGAGACCGGCTTCTACACCGTTGAGACCGAGAAGGTCGGCGAGATGGAGCATGACACCCCCGCCGAGTTTGAGGGGCAGTATGACATATACGAGAGCCGTCTGTACCTCAACGGCTACGACGGAACCCGCACCAAGCTTGAAAACTACGCCCCCGTTGCGCTCGAAGCGCACGACCAGAAAGCCACCAGCAACATCTCCCAGCTCTGCCTCATGGCTGACGGCAGCCTGATGTCTCTTGAGACTCTGTACCTCTCGTGGAGCGATGCTCCCGAAGGCGTTGAGGAATACAGCGACGAATACTGGAACTACTACCAGTACGAGCAGCACTCCTATCTCCGCAGCCTCGACGCCACCGGCGCGGAGCTTAGCTGTGCCGAGCTCAGCAGCAGCTCCAACGGTGACGACTCCTTCTACCCGTACAACATGGTCGTCACCGACGACGGCAAGGTCGTTGTCACCAGCGACATGCTCATCCGCGTCTTCAACACCGACGGCTCCGTCGACTTCGACATTGATCTCGACAACTACCCCGAAAACCTCATCAAGCTGCGTGACGGCAACGTCGGCGTCCTCGCCTACGGCAACGACGGCTATGGCATACAGCTTGTCGACATCGCTTCCCGCTCTCTCGGCAAGACCCTGAAGCTCAAGGGCTGGACCCAGAACATGATAACCGGCGACGGCGACTATGACATCTACTATACCAACGGTCTGAGCTTCTACGGCTACGACTTTGACACCGAGACCGAGACCAAGATCTTCAGCTGGCTCGACTGCGACGTCAACACCAACGACCTCTCCAACCAGTACGTCCTGCCCGACGGCCGCATCGTCGCCGTCACCAACGAGTGGGACAGCAACTACGAAAACTGCACCAGCGAGCTTATCACCATCAGCAAGGTTCCCTCCAGCAGCCTGCCGCAGAAGACCTACATCACTCTCGGCACTCAGGGACTCAGCTGGAACATGCAGGAGCTTATAGTAAAGTTCAACCGCAACAGCGATCAGTACCGTATTCAGGTCAACGACTACTCCGAGTACAACACCGAAGATGATTACTCCGCCGGTCTCACCAAGCTCACCACCGAGATCATGGCCGGCAACGTGCCTGACATTCTCGACCTCAGCGGCTTCTCCGTCTCCCAGCTTGCGGGCAAGGGACTCATTGCCGATCTCGACAGCTTCTTCGACGCCGATCCCGATCTGAACAAGTCCGACTTCATCCCGAACGTTCTCGCCGCTTTCGAGGTTGACGGCAAGCTCTACTCCACCGTCTCCAACTTCAACATTCAGGGCGTTGCGGGCGCAAGCTCCATCGTCGGCGACACTCCGGGCTGGAACTACGAACAGCTTCAGGAGGCTCTCGCAAAGATGCCTGAGGGTTGCCAGATATTCAACTACTACACCACCTCTCAGGACGTGCTGTCCTCCTGCCTCGCGCTGGATATGGGCACGCTCGTCGACTGGACTACCGGCCAGTGCAATTTCGACAGTCAGGGCTTCATCGACATGCTGAAATTTGCCTCCCAGTTCCAGAACGATTTCAACTGGGAAAACTACGAGTACAGCGATGACGACAACGACTATACCCGCATCGCTCAGGGCAAACAGATGCTGCTCAATACCTATATCAGCGACTTTAACGACCTGCCCATGTACGACGCCATCTTCGGCGGCAGCGTCACCTATATTGGATACCCGACCTCCAGCGGCACCGGCAACATGCTGAACTTCAACAACTCCGGCTACGCCATCTCTGCCCGCTGCGAGAACAAGGATGCCGCATGGCAGTTCATCCGCACCTTCTTCACCGAGGACTTCCAGAAGGAACAGTACGGCTTCCCGAGCAACATCAATGCATATAATGCAAAACTCAAGGAGGCCATGACTCCCGAGTATCAGAAGGACGGAGACGGCAATTATGTCCTTGACGAGAACGGCAACAAGATAGAGGTGTCCCGCGGCGGTATGAGCTGGGGCAGCGGCGATAATTATATCGATATCTACGCCACCACGCAGGAGCAGGCCGACAAGCTCTGGGAGCTTATCACTACCACCACCAAGGTAGCCAACTACTCCTCCAGCATCTATGATATCGTCAACGAGCAGACCCCGGCCTTCTTCTCCGGTCAGAAGAGCGCCGAGGAAGTCGCAAGACTTATCCAGAACAAGGCGAATATCTACGTCAACGAGCAGCGGTAATTCCCGCGCAAATATGTTCTCCCCGCTTCCGAAGCGAAGCGGGGAGAATGACCGCTTTTCCATGACAAAGCCGCTGCGATTTTGCGCCTGCGGCTTGTAATAATTCTCTATATATAGTATAATAAGCCAAACTATAACTCAAACTGATGGAAGATAAGAAGATAAGCTATGAAAAAACGCTCGCTAAAATTTAATGACAAGGCGAAGGACTTCCTGAAAAGCATGTGCTTCCTCTCGCCAAGCCTTCTGGGCGTGGGCGTGTTCTTTATTATACCGTTCTTCGTCGTTGTGTACTATTCGGTCATCGACGGAGTCGGTTCGCGCAACTTTGTGTTTCTCGATAACTTCGTGAAGCTGTTCCAGAACTCCGCATTCCTCACCGCCGCGAAAAACACCCTGACCTTTTCGTTCCTCGCGGTGCCGCTGGCGGTCATTCTCTCGATGGCGCTCGCGCTCATGCTTGAGTGCCGCATCCCTTTGAAATCTCAGTTCCGTACGTTTTTCCTCAGCCCGATGATGGTTCCCGTGGCCTCGGTCGTCCTGATCTGGCAGGTGCTCTTCAACTATAACGGCACCGTGAACGAGTTCATCATGCTCTTCGGCGCGGATAAGATCGACTGGCTACAGACCGATTATGCGATGCTGGTCGTCATCATCCTGTTCCTCTGGAAAAACCTCGGCTACTTTATGATACTGTTCATGGCCGGACTTGCCAATATCCCGAAGGAGCTGCTTGAGGTGGCCGACGTTGAAGGCGCCTCCGAGTGGTACAAGTTCTTCGCCATCAAGCTCCGCTACCTGTCCCCCACCGTGCTCTTCGTCACGATACTCTCGCTGATAAACTCCTTCAAGGTTTTCCGCGAGGTCTATCTGCTTACGGGCGCTTACCCGTACAGCTCCCTGTACATGCTCCAGCACTTCATGAACAATACCTTCCAATCCCTTGATTATCAGAAGCTTTCCGCGGCGGCGGTCGTCATGGCCATTGTCATGGTCATTCTCATCGCGCTGCTCTTTGCCGCCGAGGACTGGTTCGGAAAGGACGTGGAGGGATGAAGAAAAAGCATTATTTCGGCCGCGGCGCAATGTTTGTGCTGTGCGCGATATTCGCCATTGCCTTCCTGCTGCCGACGGTTCTGACAATTACAAACTCCTTCATGTCGGAGGAAGAGATAAACGCAAACTACGGCATGATATTCTCCACGACCACCGGCGGCTACGTCTCCAAGACCGTAAACCTCAAGTTCATTCCCGATAAGGTCACGCTTTCGCAGTATATAAACGGCCTTATCAAGTCGCCGGAGTACCTGCTGAAATTCTGGAACAGTGTGCTGCTGGTCGTGCCGATCGTCATATTTCAGGTGGCCATCGCCTCCGTCGCGGCATACAGCTTCACGCGATGGCGCGGCAAAATCAGAAGCGGCATTTTCTTCTTCTATGTCATTCTGATGCTGATGCCCTATCAGGTAACGCTGGTTCCGAACTACCTCGTCAGCAAATGGCTCGGCATCCTCAACACGAGCTGGGCGATAATCCTGCCCGGCGTGTTCGCGCCGTTCTCGGTGTTCCTGCTGACGAAGTTCATGCGCCGCATACCATATTCGCTCATTGAGGCCGCCAAGGTCGACGGTGCGGGCGAATGGCAGATATTCACGCGAATATGCCTGCCGCAGTGCCGCTCGGCGCTCTACTCTATTGCGATACTCGTGTTCATCGACTACTGGAACATGGTCGAGCAGCCGCTGATCCTTTTGCAGGACGCGGACGCCCAGCCGCTTTCGGTGTTCCTCTCGTCGATAAACACCGGCGAGATCGGTCTGGCCTTCGCCATGGCAACCGTTTATATGATCCCGTCGCTGCTGCTGTTCCTGCACGGCGAGGAATATCTGGTAGAAGGCATCGCCAATTCCGGCAGTGTCAAAGGATAAGTAATAAGAAGGAGCTACATCCCCATGGAACATAAAGAAATCAACAGAGGCTGGGTAAAAAACGCCGCCATCATCTTCCTCGCCGTCCTGCTGGTGCTGACCTTTTTCTCCAACACCATTATGAACAGGACGCTGCCTGAGGTCGCAACTCAGTCCGTCACCAACGGCAGCATCACCGCCCGCGTCCGCGGCACCGGTACCGTCGTCGCGAACGGCAGCTATCAGGTCAAGGCCGACCAGACGCGTGAGATTCGCGCCGTCGCGGTCAAGACCGGGCAGGAGGTCAATCAGGGCGACGTGCTGTTCATCCTCGGTCAGGGCGACAGCGACGAGCTTGAGGCCGCGACCGACGCGCTGCGCGATCTTGAGATCAGCTACCGCAAGTCCGCCATAAATATGCCGACCTTCGACTACACCGTTGAGGAACGCAAGATAGCCTCCGCGCAGGAGAAGTATGACGCCGCGGTCAAGGCCGAGCAGGAAGCGCTCGACGCTCTGAACAAGGCACTTGAGGATCAGCAGGGCGCCGGCTATCAGGAGCAGGTCGCCGCACTCGAGAAGAAGATCGAGAACGCGCAGAAGACCTATGACGAGCTTGCCGCGCGCGCTCAGGCCGAACGTGAGGCAGCGGAGCAGCGCGTTACGGACGCCGAGGCCGCCCTCGCCGCCGCGACTCCCGAAACCGAGGAGTACGACGCGGCCGTGAAGGAGCTGGCGGACGCGAAGAAGGCACTTGACGAGCTGCCGAATTCCGACACCAATATTGCTCTCTCCTCCATTCAGGCTCAGCTCGATTCTCTCAACGCTCAGCTTGACGCGCTCCGTTCCGCCGCCGGCGAATACGCCACCAAGTACGACGAGGCAAAGCAGGCCCGCATTGCCGCCGAGGACGAGCTGTTTGAACTCAAGCACAGCCTTGAGCAGCAGAAGATAGCCGACAGCAAGCAGACCCAGCTCGCCGCGATAGACCTTGAGAGTCTTTCCGCTCAGATCGAAAAGCAGAAGCAGAAGATAAAGGAGCTTTCCGGCGGCGAGGAGAACCAGATAACCTCCAACGTCTCCGGCACTGTACAGTCCATTGAGATCACCGCCGGACAGACCGTCCCCAAGGACACCATCCTCGCAACCATTGAGGTGCCCGACATGGGCTACACCCTCAGCTTCTCCGTCACCAATGAGCAGGCGCGCAAGCTGCGCCCCGGCGACAGCGCTACCGTCTCCAACTTCTACTGGGGCAGCGAGATCGTCGCAACGCTCAACAATATCAAGACCGACCCCAAGAACCCGCAGACCAACAAGCTCCTGACCTTTGATCTTGACGGCGACGTCAACGCAGGCTCCGAGCTGACCATCTCCGTCGGCTCCAAGAGCGCAAATTACGACTACGTGGTGCCGAACAGCGCCATCCGTCAGGATAACAACGGCAGCTTCGTGCTGGTCATCACCGCGAAGAACTCCCCGCTTGGCAACCGCTTCTTTGCAAAGCGCGTCACCGTTGAGGTCGTCGCGTCCGACGATATGAATTCCGCCGTCACCGGCGACTTCGGCTATGGTGACTATGTCATCACCACAAGCAGTATGCCGGTCAAGGGCGGCGATCAGGTAAGAATGGCTGAGTCCACATGAAAAAACGAGGAAACAGGAAGAAAAAAAGAATAGTATTTGCCATCGTCAACGGCGCGCTGCTGCTGATAATGGCCGCCTGCCTCATCACGACCGCGATTCTGTCGAACACGCTCGCCAGCCAGAAGGAGGCTTCCCGCTGGCGCGGCGAGAGCGATATGGAGTTCTCGCAGATAAGCTGCTTCATCCCCGTGGATGAGAAGATCGGGCTTGAAGAGGTCTCCGCCTTCCGCACGAAGCTCACCGAGGCGCTGCACACGGCGGCGCTCGACATCGACAACGACAGTACGCTGTTCGTCGACGCGTGGAGCTGCACCGGCAAGGTGAACGTCAGCAGCGACAACGGCAAGGGCGAGGCCGCGGTCATCGCCGTCGGCGGTGAATTCTTCGATTTTCACCCGATACGGCTTATCAGCGGCAGCTACATCACGCAGCGCGATTTGATGAAGGATCGCGTCCTGCTGGATGAGGATCTGGCTTGGCTGCTCTACGGCGGCACGGACATCGCCGGGCTGAGCATGAAGATAAACGGCGTGCCGTACATGATCGCAGGCGTGGTTGAGCGTGAGCAGGACAAGTTCAGCACCGCCGCATACACCTCCGGCCGCGGGCTGTACATGTCGTACGACGGCTATTCGCAGCTCGTCGAGGACGCCGGAATAACCTGCTATGAGTTTGTTATGGCAAACCCCGTCAAGGATTTTGCGCTGGGCGTGGCGAAGGAGTCGTTCCCCATCGGGCGCGGCGAGATAGTCGAGAACAGCCGCCGCTTCGAGTTCGGGCGCCTACTCAAGCTCGCAAAGCAGTTCGGCAGCCGCTCGATGCAGACCATGGGCGTTATATATCCCTACTGGGAGAACGCGGCGCGAAGCGTTGAGGACTGGTGCGCACTGCTGACGCTTGTTGCGGTTGTCTGCGCAGCGCTCCCGGTAATAACGGCGCTAGTGCTCCTGATAAGGATGCTTGCCCGCGGCAAGGAAAAGCTTGAGGACGACGTTGTGCCGAAGCTCGTGGAAAACACGCAGGAGGCCATACGTGTCCGCCAGCGCCGCCGCTGGGAAAGGAAACACGGCAGCCACGAAAAATAAGTTGATATTGCAAACCCGGACAGCATTGCTGTCCGGGTTTTGTGCGTCAAGAAAGGTAAAGCAGTTCTTGGCTCCCTCTGACGAGGGAGCCAAGAGAGCGGCGGCTGGTTTTAAAGATTAAAGAAACCACGGACAGCGGTGCTGTCCGTGGTTTATCATTGTCTGTTCACTTACTCGATGCCGAGAACCTTGTAGTCCTGCGCCTCGACGGCGGACTTCATCACGTCGTCTGCGACGTCCTTGCTCAGCGTGACAACGGCGGTGCCGCTGACGTGGCTCACCTCGGCGCTCTCAACGCCGTCAATGGCCTCAAGCGTCTTCTTAACGCGCGCCTCGCAGTGGCCGCACATCATACCTTCGATCTTCAGGGTCTTAGTCATTGCTTTTTCCTCCTGTTTTACGGCTTTGTGCCGTTTTTTTACGTCATGCTTGCTGCTGTACATGTCAAAGAAATTCAGCCGCAGCGCGTTTGTGACAACGCAGAAGCTGCTCAGGCTCATCGCCGCCGCGCCGAACATCGGGTTGAGCTTCCAGCCCAGCGCCGAGATGAACACACCCGCCGCAAGCGGGATGCCGATGCAGTTATAGAAGAACGCCCAGAACAGGTTCTCCTTTATATTCCGCAGCGTCGCGCGGCCAAGGCGTATCGCCGCCGGGACATCCGACAGCGCGCTGTGCATCAGCACGATGTCCGCAGCCTCAAGCGCGATATCCGCGCCCGCGCCGATCGCGATGCCGATGTCCGCGCGGGTCAGCGCGGGAGCGTCGTTTATGCCGTCGCCGACCATGGCAACTTTGCCGCGAGCCGCAAGCCCGCGCACGGCCTTCTCCTTGTCGCCTGGCAGCAGCTCCGCCATGACCTCGTCAACGCCCGCCTCGCGGCCGATGGCGGCGGCGGTGCGGCGGTTATCGCCGGTGAGCATGACGACCTGTACGCCCATATTCTTGAGCTGTCTGACTGCTTCGGCACTGTCGGGCTTTATCGCGTCCGCAACGGCGATGATGCCGAGGAGCTTGCCGTCCCGCGCGAACAGCAGCGGGGTGCGGCCGCGCTCCGAAAGCTCGGCGGCCTGACTCTTCAGTCCGTCCGGAACCGTGGCCAGTCCGGAGATATACGCGAGGCTGCCGCCGATAAGCTCCGCGCCGTCCAGCGTGCAGCGCAGGCCGTTGCCGGGAAGCGCGGTGAAATCCGCAACCTCCTGCGGCACGATGCTCTCTTCCTTCGCGCGCTCCATCACAGCGGTGGCCAGCGGGTGCTCGCTGTGACTCTCCAGCGCGGCGGCAAGCGTAAGCAGCTCGCTCTCGGTCACGCCGTCCGCCGGAAGCAGCTCCGTCACGCGGGGCTTGCCCTCGGTGATGGTGCCGGTCTTGTCGAGCGCGACTATCTCGGTGCGCCCCGCAGCTTCCAGCGCGGCGGCAGTCTTGAACAGGACGCCGTGCTTTGCGCCAAGCCCGCTGCCGACCATTATTGCGACAGGCGTCGCAAGGCCGAGCGCGCAGGGGCAGCTTATGACCAGCACGGATATCGCGCGGCCAAGCGCGAAGCCGACCGTCTGCCCCACGGCAAGCCAGACTATCAGCGTTACGAGCGCGATGGACATGACTGTCGGCACGAATATGCCGGACACCTTGTCCGCAAGCTTTGCTATCGGCGCCTTGGTAGCCGCCGCGTCGCTTACCATGCGGATTATCTGCGACAGGGTCGTATCCTCGCCTATGCGCGTCGCGCGGCAGCGGATGTAGCCCGCCTGATTTATCGTCGCGGCGGAGACTCGGTCGCCCTCGGCCTTGTCGACCGGAATACTCTCGCCGGTCAGCGCCGACTCGTCCACGGCGCTGCTGCCTTCGACGATGACGCCGTCAACAGGGATACTGTCGCCCGGACGCACGGCAAACACATCGCCGAGCTGCACCTGCTCGACCGGAACTTCGACCTCCTCGCCGTTGCGGACGAGGCGCGCGGTCTTGGGCGCGATGGACATCAGCGCCTTGAGCGCGTCGGTCGTCTTTCCCTTGGAGCGAGCCTCCAGAAGCTTGCCGACGGTAATGAGCGTGAGTATCATGGCGGCAGACTCGAAGTACAGCTCGTCCATCCACTCCATACCGCCGCCGAGGCAGAGCTGATAGAGCGCATAGACGCTGTAAATGAAAGCCGCACCGGAGCCGAGGGAGACGAGCGTGTCCATATTCGGCGCGCGGTGAATGAGTCCCTTGAAGCCGCTGATGAAGAAGCGCTGGTTGATGACCATGACAATGACGGTCAGCAGCAGCTCAGTCAGTCCCATCGCGGCATGACTGTGCGCGATTGGCTCCGGCAGCGGCCAGCCGAACATCATGTGCCCCATCGAGACATACATCAGCGCCAGCAGGAACACGAGCGAGGCGATGAGTCTCTTTTTGAGCGCGGGCGTGGCCTTGTCGGCCGGCGCATCCTCGGCATTCGCGCGCGTCTGCGCCGGGGTCGCTGCGCCCTGAACGGACGCGCCGTAGCCCGCCGCTTCTACCGCGGAAATGACGGCGGACGCGTCCACCGCGCCGTCAACGGACATTGAGTTAGTAAGCAGGCTGACGGCACATTCCGTCACGCCCGGCACTGCCGACACCGCTTTTTCTACCCGCGCGCTGCACGCGGCGCAGCTCATGCCTGTAACATTGAAGTGCTGCATGGTTTCCTCCATGGATATTGCATTGTACCCCTCCGGGTACGTCTGCATTATATTACCCGTTTTTTTCGCCGTCAAGTCCTTGGTTAGAACGCTCAAACCCGAATGATAATTTTTGTGCAAATTAACGGCATAATGTGTAAACTATATTATGTATTTAATATTATGTTTATATGATTATGTAAATCAAATCCCTCCCGCTCAATTGCGCAGGAGGGATAAGGCTTTATTTTTCAAGCACCACAGTTACGAGAACCGGGTTGTGATCCGAATTTTCAAATCCGGCATCAACGGTCTCAACGGTCTTCAGCTGCACGTTCGGCGAGAGGATCAGCCCGTCGATAACGTAATGCTGGGTGTTCTCCGTGTCGCTCGCATCGTAGGGCTGGTTCAGCAGACGGCAGGACGGCACGGACAGGTCATATGCCAGCGTCCAGCCTTCTGGGGCGGTGTCCTCCGCGAGGATGCCCGGCTCCCAGTTTTCGGGGTGGGTGTTCGGGTAAACGTCAAGGCTGCCGGGGAACACCTGATTGAAGTCCCCGCCCGCGATGACGTAGTTGCCCTTCTCATACTCGGACTGGATGAACTCACGCAGCTGCTTTGTCTGGGCGATTTTGCCCTCGCCGTCGTCATAGGCTTCAAGATGCAGGTTGACGAGCACAAGCTGCTTGTCGCTGCCCTCAATGGGCAGGTAGCTGACGAGCAGGCAGCGCTTGAGATTTGCGGTGCTGACCGGCCACGAGAACGGGCACGGCAGGGCGATGCGCTCCGCCGAGGCGATCTCATACTCCGTCGTCGTAAACAGGCCGCTGTTGACTCTGCCGATTGGCGGCCACGGAATCGGGACGTAGGGGCAGGAGTAGTTCAGCGCGTGAACGCCATTGCCGCGGATAACGTATGTGCTCTCATCAATGCGGTATGTGCGCGCGGAATCCACGTCTACCTCCTGAAGCATCATCAGATCCGGGGACAGTGCGTCCAGCGTGTCGGAGATTCCGTTGAGGTACTTTTCGACGGTGGCTTCATCGGCGGAGGTTTTCTTCGTGCCGCCGTCCATGAAGAAGTCCTCGTCCTCTCCGAGTCCGGCATAGCCGATGTTCCAGCTCAGTACGGTCAGTTCCTCTCCTGCCTGAAGCTGCGGGGAGACTGGGTCGGCGACGCCGCCGTCGTGCTCCTCACATATCACCTCAAGCTGCTCGACATCTGCGGGTCGATACTCGGTTATGGTCAGAAACAGGATGCCGAGCGCCGCAAGTACGACGACGGCTCCAAGCACGCAGAGAACGACTTTCAGCGCCTTTTTCATAGCTCGGCGATTACCTCGCACTCAAGCAGCACATCCTTGGGCAGGTGCGAGACCTCGACGCAGGAGCGCGCGGGGAACGGCTCGGTGAAATACTTGGCGTAGATGGCGTTGATCGCGCCGAAATCGTCCATATGGCGGATAAAAACAGTGGTCTTGACGACGCGGCTGATGTCGCTTCCCGCAGCCTTGAGCAGCTCTGCGATGTTCTTGAACACCTGATTTGCCTGCGCCTCAAGTCCGTCCGCTATCGCGCCGGTCTCAGGTATGATGGGGATCTGGCCGGAGCAGAACACGAGATTGCCGACAATCTGCGCCTGAGAATAGGGGCCGATAGCTGCCGGGGCTTTGTCTGTTGATACGGTTTTCATTTTGAAATTTCCTCCTTTTGAGATATTTAAAATACTTTTTTGACTCAAATAAGTTATCAGTCCATCAGGATGGTGTAGCCGTGATTCTTCAGCGCGTCCATGACGGCCTTGCCGTGCTCCTCGCCAGCAACCTCGCAGGCAATGCTGACGGTAGTTTCGTTCGGGTTCAGCCCCTGACTGAGCTTGTCATGCTGCACGGTGAGGATGTTCGCGCTCATGGACGCAAGGATGTGCAGCAGCTGCTCCAAACTGCCCGGACGGTCAAGCAGTTTGACCGCGAATTTTATGCGGCGATGCCGCGCGACGAGTCCCTGCTCGATGATGCTCTGCACGAAGCTGACGTCGATATTGCCGCCGGACATGATGCAAACGACGCGCTTGCCCTTCACATCAAGCTTTCCGCTGAGCACCGCGGCGAGCGGCGTCGCGCCCGCAGGCTCGACTATCTGCTTGCAGCGCTCCATGAGCAGAAGTATTGCGGAGGATATCTCCATATCCGAAACCGTGACCACGCCGTCGACATAGCGGTTTATGAGGTCGACCGTGATGTCTCCCGGCGACTTGACGGCGATACCGTCGGCAATGGTGGAGGCCGTGTCGGTCGATATCAGGCGCTTGGCCTTGAAGCTCCGGGCGATGGCGTCCGCCCCCTCGGCCTGCACGCCGTAAACCTTGACGCGCGGGTTTATCTGCTTTATTGCGGCCGCGACGCCGGCCAGAAGTCCGCCGCCGCCCGCCGGGGCGATGACTATGTCCACGCTCGGCAGGTCGCCGAGTATCTCAAGGCCGAGAGTGCCCTGACCGGCGATGACCTCAAGGTCGTTATACGGGTGCAGGAAGGTTGCCCCTTCCTCCTCGCACATCTCGCAGGCGCGCTTGTACGCGTCGTCATAGCAGTCCCCTGCGAGGACGACCCTCGCGCCGTAGCTCTCCGTCGCCTGTACCTTTGCGATGGGCGCGGCCTTGGGCATAACTATCGTGGCCGGGATACCGAATTTTCTCGCCGCGCAGGCGACGCCCTGCGCGTGGTTCCCGGCGGATGAGGCAACTACCGCCTGAAGCCCGCCGCGTTCCATGAGCGCGGCGATCTTATTGCTCGCGCCGCGTATTTTGAATGAGCCGGTCTTCTGGCGATTCTCACATTTCAGGTAGATATCGCCGCCGGTCATGGCGGAAAAAGTTGCGGAATGGTCAAGCTCAGTGTGGTGCAGGATCGGCTTCAGCCGCTCTGCCGCAAGCTCGAAATCTTTCAGTTCGATGTTCATGCGTAATGCCTCCCGATATCGGTTTTGTACATTATATTACTTTGCGGCGCTAAAGGCAATGCGCATTTTAAGATTTGTTTTTATTGCCACTATTTGCGGCTTATGGTATACTATATTGTATTATACTTTTTGAGGACATTTATGAAAACGGAAAAGAAAGAAGAAAAGCAAAGCAATTTCAGACTGATATGGAGCTTTCTGAAGGGCAGCAAGGCGCTGTTTACTGTATGCATAATTTCGGCAGCGCTCATGGCGCTGTCCGACATGGTCATCCCGCAGATAATCCGCGCCGCGATAGACAACGCCATCGGCGGCGCACCGGCGGACTACCCCGCGGCAGTAATGCGGCTGGTTGCCCGCGTGGGCGGCTTTGCCTATCTCGGAGAGCACCTATGGATAATGGCGCTGGCGATAGTCGCGGTCGCGCTCGTGAAGGCGATAAGCCAGTATCTCTTCCGCCTGACAAACTCCATGGCGGCGGAGACGATGGTCAAGACCATGCGCGACGGGCTTTTTGAGCACATCGAGCATCTGCCCTTCGCGTGGCACATGAAAAACCGCACCGGCGACATTATCCAGCGCTGCACCTCGGATATAGACACGATGAAAAACTTTATCTCCGAGCAGATGACCTCCATACTCCGCATCATCATTCTGCTCGTGATGGCAGTCATATTCATGCTGGGCATGAACGTCCGGCTGACCTTCATCGCGCTGATACCCGTCCCGGTCATAATCGGCTACTCGCTGCTCTATTATAAGCGCGTCGGAGACGGCTTTCTCGACTGCGACGAGAACGAGGGCAAGCTCTCGGCCATGGCGCAGGAGAATCTGACGGGCGTACGCGTAGTGCGCGCGTTCGGGCGTGAGCGCTATGAGCGCGACCGCTTCGAGGAGCAGAACGAATATTACACCTCGAAATGGGTGCGCCTTGCAAAGGTGATGAGCCGCTACTGGTCAAGCTCCGACGTGCTGTCGGGCACAGAGGTGCTGCTGGTCGTCGTGTTCGGCGCGGTGTTCTGCCTGCGCGGCGAGATGACTGCGGGCGAATACGTGGCCTTTATCTCGTATAACTCGATGCTGGTCTGGCCTGTACGTATGCTCGGCCGCATGATCTCCGAAATGAGCAAGGCCGGGGTATCCGTGGAGCGTATAGCTTACATTATGAATTCCCCCGTCGAGCAGGACAAGCCCGGAACGACGGAGCCTGATCTCAGCGGCGACATCCGCTTTGAGCACGTCAGCTTCGCATATGAGGGCTGCCCGGAGATACTGCACGATATCGACTTTACCATGCCCGCCGGCTCCGTTCTCGGCATCCTCGGCGGCACCGGCAGCGGCAAATCTACGATGATGTTCCTGCTTGACAAGCTCTACGAGCTGCCGCCCGAAAACGGCAGGATAAGCATCGGCGGCGTGGACATCAACGACATCAGCACGCCCTACCTGCGCGAAAACATCGGCATGGTGCTTCAGGAGCCGTTCCTGTTCTCGCGCTCCATCGCGGAGAATATCTCCATCGCGGGCGAGAAGGTCGATATGGATGCCGTCCGCGAGGCGTCGCGCGCAGCCTGTCTTGACGAGACCGTTGAGGGCTTCACGCAGGGCTACGACACCTTTGTCGGTGAGCGCGGAGTTACGCTCTCCGGCGGGCAGAAGCAGCGCGCCGCCATCGCGCGCACGCTCATGCGCCGTCAGCCCATTATGATATTCGACGATTCTCTCTCCGCGGTCGACACCGAGACCGACGCGAAGATACGCGCCGAGCTTGAGCGGCGCTTCGGTTCGGCCAGCATCATCCTGATATCCCACAGGATAACCACCCTCGCCAAGGCCGGGCAGATACTCGTGCTCGACAAGGGACGCATAGCCGAACGCGGCACGCATGACGAGCTCGTCGCCGCGAACGGGCTATACCGCAAGATCTACGATATCCAGACCGCGGGTGCGGAGGAGGCGGCAAGATGAAAAAAGCAGAAAAGTCCGGCCTTCCCTTCTTCGGCATCGGCAAAATAATCCCCTACCTCGCAAGGTACAAAAAGCAGGTCTACGCGATGCTGATCTGCGGTCTGCTCGGCAGCGTCGTAGATATCGCGCAGCCGATTCTGCAGCGCTACTCGATAAACCACTTCATCGGCGGTGGAACGCTGGACACTCTGCCGTGGTTCATTGCGATCTACTTCGGCACAATTCTTCTCTCCGCCGCGGCAAACTACATCTCCTGCACTGACGCTACATGCCTTGAGGTCTGGATAGACCGCGACCTCAGGAACGACGCGTTCGCGCATTTGCAGACGCTGTCCTTCTCCTACTTCAACCAGAACAGCGTAGGCTACATCCACGCCCGCGTCATAAGCGACAGTTCGCGCATCGGTACGCTGTTCTCATGGTCGCTCATCGACGGCGTATGGCAGATGACCTACCTCGTCGGCGCGATAGTCGTCATGCTAGTCATAAACGCGAAGCTCGCGCTTATGGTGCTGACAATAATGCCGCTCATCGTGCTGCTGTTCTCGGTGTTCCAGAGCAGGCTCGTCCGCGTCAACCGCGAGGTGCGCGAGATAAACTCGAAAATAACCGGCAACTTCAACGAGGGCATCACCGGCGCAAAGACGATAAAGACGCTGGTCATTGAGGATAAGATTCACGACGGCTTCGTCGCCGACACCGCCGCCATGCGCAAGAAGACCGTGCGCGCCGCGCATCTGCGCGGGCTCTTCGCATCGACGATGGGCTTCGCCTCGTCGCTCGCGCTCGCGATAGTTCTGTGGCGCGGCGGATACATTGCCGCAAGCGAGGTCGGCACCTTCTCGATGTTCATGTCCTACGCGCAGGGCATGATGGAGCCGGTGCGCTGGATAATCGACAGCATATCCGATCTCATCACAACACAGGTCAACATCGAGCGCCTGTCGAAGCTGCTTGAGACGAAGTCCGACGTTGTGGACTCTCCGGAGGTCGTCGAGAAATACGGCGACTGCTTCGATCCGAAGCGCGAAAACTGGGAGCCGATAAAGGGCGACATTGAATTTGACGACGTCAGCTTCAAATACCCCGACGGCGACGAATATATTCTTGAGCACTTCAGCCTTAACATCCCATTCGGCACGAACATCGCCATCGTCGGCGAGACGGGCGCGGGCAAATCCACGCTCGTAAACCTCATATGCCGCTTCTATGAGCCGACGTCCGGCCGCGTCCTCATCGACGGGCGCGACGCACGCGAGCGCTCGCAGCTCTGGCTGCACTCCGCGATAGGCTATGTTCTCCAGACGCCGCATCTCTTCTCCGGAACCGTGCGCGAGAACCTGCTCTACGGCAACCCGAACGCGACTGACGAGGATATCCGCCGCGCGCTTGAGCTTGTCTCTGCGCAGGGTGTGGTAGATAAGCTTGAAAACGGGCTTGAGACCGACGTCGGCGAGGGCGGCGACATGCTCTCCACCGGCGAAAAACAGCTGCTGTCCTTCGCCCGCGCGATCCTTGCGGATCCGCGCATCCTCGTGCTAGACGAGGCGACAGCTTCTGTCGACACGATAACCGAGCAGAAGATACAGTCCGCCATCGACACGATAATCCACGGCCGCACCTCGATAGTCATTGCGCACCGTCTCTCCACCGTGCGCAATGCCGACCTCATCCTCGTCGTTGACGACGGCAAAATTATCGAGCAGGGGACGCACGAACAGCTCATGTCCCGCCGCGGCAGCTACTACCGCCTGTACACCCGCCAGTATGAGGACGAGGCGACAAGCAGACTTCTGAGCTGACGCCGAAGCCGTTAACCTTTCAATTTTGGAGTACCCGTATGGACACAATGACAGAATACCTGCTCACAGGCACAAAGTATCTGATGATACTTCTGTCCGTCGTCATACTCATCCGCTGTCTGCGTTCAATGTTCAGCGTACGATATGACCCGGAGGTCTGGGGCTATATGCGCGTCGGCAACGAGCGCATCCCCGTCAACCATTGGGAAAACTTAATAGGGCGCTCCCGCTCCGCGGACATCCGCGTAGACCGCGAGGGCGTCAGCCGCGTACACGCCGTTTTAACGCGCAGTGACCACGGGGTCTGGACGATCTATGACATCTTCTCCAAGGGCGGAGTCTGGGTCAACGGCGAGCGCGCGGATGACAACGGTCTGACCGTTGAGGACGGGGACGCCATAAACCTCGCCGGCAACGTGATACGCTTTTATGACACGACGCCCGAAAAGCGACAGAAGCTTGAGGAAAAGCGCGAAGCGGCAGGGCTTGCCGTATCCCCCGCGCTGACGCTGTTCGACCTGACGCTGTTCGAGCTGCTGCTGCTTGCGCAGTACGTCTATTCCGCGGCGCGGGAAAACCTGTTCCCCATCGCGCTCGCCTTCGGAACGCTCATTCTCCTTCAGCTCTGCTGCTATAACGCGATGCGGCTGATGGGGCGCTCTGGCTTTGAGGTCGAGACGCTGGCCTTTTATCTCACGGCACTCGGTCTCGCGGTCGCCGCATCGTCGACTCCGGAGGACATGTACAAGCAGATCCTGCTCATTCTTCTGAGCGTGCTGCTGTTCCTGTTCGGCGGCTGGTGGCTCCGCAGTCTCAAGCGCAGCGCCGTTATGCGCACGCCCGTCGCGGTGCTGGCGCTGGCGCTGATGGCGCTGAACGTGCTGACAAGCGAGGCGGTCAACGGCGCGCGCAACTGGCTTGAGGTAGCCGGGTACTCGCTCCAGCCCTCCGAGCTTGTCAAGGTGGCGTACATCTATGTCGGCGCGTCCACGCTCGACCGGCTGTACCGCCGACGGAACCTGTATTCATACATCGCCTTCTCCGCGGCCTGCGTCATCGCGCTCGCGCTGATAGGCGACTTCGGCACCGCGCTCATATTCTTTGCAACCTTCCTTGTGATATCCTTCATGCGCTCCGGCTCCATCGCAACCGTTATACTCGCGGTCACGGGTGCAGGGCTTGCGGGCTTCCTCGCGGTGAGCGTCAAGCCGTACATCGCCCAGCGCTTTGCAAACTGGGGGCATGTCTGGGAGGATATCTACAATACCGGCTTCCAGCAGACCCGCGCGATGTCCGCCGCCGCATCCGGCGCGCTCTTCGGCAAGGGCGCGGGCAGCGGCTGGCTGCACAATGTTTTCGCCGCGAACACCGACATGGTCTTCGCCATGATATGCGAGGAGCTGGGGCTCATCATCGCGCTCTGCTCCATCGCCGCAATACTGGTTCTCGCCTTCTTCGCCGTGCGCAGTGCAAGCCGAAGCCGCAGCGCGTTCTATTCCATCGCCGCCTGCGCGACGGTGAGTATGCTGCTTGTGCAGCTCTCGCTGAACGTTTTCGGCTCGCTGGATATTCTGCCGTTCACCGGCGTGACCTTCCCATTTGTCTCCCGCGGCGGCACGTCGCTTCTCTCCTGCTGGATGCTCATGGCCTTCATAAAAGGCTCAGACACGCGGCGCGAGGGCAGCTTCGCGGTGAAGCCCGCGACCGCGGAATCGCGCGCCGAGGAGGACGAGGAAGAGGCCGAATACGAAGAGGATGATTATGACGAGGAGGACGCGGAATGAAAAAGATAAGCAGACGCGCCATCTCCGTGCTGCTCATCGCGGCGGCAGTCATATTCGGCTGCGTCGTATACGTACTGCGCTATATAGACGACGGGCGCTCATGGGCCTTGGCCTTTTCCAGCGCCAACTCCGGCTCCTCCGGACTTATAAGCGACCGTAACGGCGTCGTTCTCGCCCGCTTCGGCGGCGGTACGAATCTATACGCTGACGATGAACAGACCCGCCTCAGCTGCTATCACGCCCTCGGCGACTATACGGGTGCGACGTCGACAGGCGTAATAAACAATTTCTGGGATGATATGCAGGGCTTCAGCCTCGTCACGGGAACCACCAAGGCGCAGAGCTTTGCGATGTCCCTGAATATCGACAGCAGGCTGAACAACACCGCCTACGAGGCTCTCGCCGGGCGAAACGGCGCCGTGCTGGTGATGAACTACAAAAACGGCGAGCTTCTGTGCATGGTGTCCTCCCCGTCCATCGACCCCTTGGCGGACAACTCCAATCCGCCCGACGGCGCGTATATAAACCGCTGCCTCTCCGCGTCGTTTACGCCCGGCTCGGTGTTCAAGCTCATAACGGCGGCAGCCGCCATCGAGAACATTCCCGATATCTTCTCCCGCACGTATTACTGCGAGGGCAGCTACACGATAGCAGGAGTCGAAATAAACTGCTCCGGAACGCACTACACGCAGACCTTTGAACAGGCGCTCGCCAATTCCTGCAACTGCGCCTTTGCCCAGATAACCGTGAGTCTCGGTCAGAACACGATGGTGGAATACGTGAAAAAATACGGCTTTCTCGACGCGCAGAGCCTTGACGGCATTGCGACCGCCGCGGGCAGCTATCCGACGGAGTTTGTCGGCGATCCTGAGCTTGCGTGGTCGGGCATCGGCCAGTCCACTGATCTGGTCTGCCCCTACTCCCTGCTGCGCTATGTCGCCGCCATCGCAAACGGCGGCACACTGTGCGAGCCGCGGCTCGTTATGAGCGGCGCTGAGGCGGAGAAAACACAGCTCATGGAGGCCGATACGGCGGATAAGCTCAAGCAGATGATGAGCTACAACGTTGTCTCCCACTACGGCTCCGACAGGTTCCCCGGACTCAATATCTGCGCCAAGACCGGCACCGCAGAGCTTGGCGACGGCACGAGCCATGCGTGGTTCGCCGGATTTCTGGACGACGAGGCGCACCCCTACGCGTTCGTGGTTCTCGTTGAACGCGGCGGAGGCGGCCTGACGAACGCGGGCACGGTAGCAAACACGGTGCTTCAGGCCGCAGTCGGGAACTGAGCGCGAATCTACACTGATTTACGAGGAAATTCAACATGATCGACATTTCCGTAAGCTCGCTGGTAAAATCCTTCGAGCTTGGCAAAAATATTCTTGACGGCCTGACCTTCACGGTCAACTCCGGCGAGCGCGTCGGCATCCTCGGCCATAACGGCTGCGGAAAAACGACGCTGTTCCGCATACTCGCCGGCGAGATCGGCTGGGACGAGGGCGAGGTCATGGTCGCGCCGAATAAGCGTCTCGGCCTCATCTCGCAGATACCCGTCTACCCTGACGGCTGGACGACCGAGGACGTGCTGCGCTCCGCGCACAAGCGGCTCTACGAGATAAGTGACCGGCTCGACGAGCTGGGGCTTTTAATGGAGCACGAGCAGTCCCCAGCGCTTTTGCAGGAGTACGACCGCCTGAGCGACGATTTCCGCCGTCTCGGCGGCTATGATATGGACACCGCGCGAAACCGCGTCGCAAACGGTCTTGACATCCCCGCCGCCATGCGCGAGCAGGCGTTCGACTCTCTCTCCGGCGGCGAAAAGACCCGCGTCAACCTCGCGCGGCTCATCCTTGAAGATACGGATATTCTCCTTCTCGACGAGCCGACGAACCACCTTGACCTGCGCGCGACCGAGTGGCTTGAGGACTACCTGCTGCATTTCAAGGGTACCGTTCTCTCGATAAGCCACGACCGCTGGTTCATTGACCGCGTCGCGCAGCGCTGCATTGAGATCGTCGACGGCAAGGCGGAGTTTTACTCCGGCGGTTACAGCTTCTATCTTGAGGAGCGCCAGCGCCGCTTCGAGGAGAAGATGCGCAAATACGAGAAGGATCAGGCCAAGATAGAGCAGCTCACCCGCGCCGCGGAGCAGATGCATCTCTGGGCGTTCATGGGCAACGACAAGCTGCACAAGCGCGCGTTTTCGATGGAAAAGCGCATCGAAAAGCTGTCTCACACCGAGAAGCCCACCGAGCAGAAAAAGCTCTCCGTCAAGTTCCGACAGCGCGAATTTGAGGGCGACGAGGTTCTTGTAATGGAGGGGCTTTCAAAAAGCTTCGGCGAGAAGAAGCTGTTTTCCGACCTTGACCTCACTGCCACCGGCGGCGAGCGCATCGCGCTCATCGGCGACAACGGCACCGGGAAATCTACGCTCGTCAAGCTTATCATGGGCGACGAGACGCCGGACGCCGGGTACGTATACCGCGGCCCCGCAGTGCGCACGGCCTATCTGCCGCAGATGGTCAGTTTCTCCGTTCCGGAGCGCTCCGCGTATGACACCATGCTATACGACTGCCGCTGCCAGCCGCAGGAGGCGCGCGACAGACTCGCGGCCTTCGGCTTCCGCGGTGAGGACGTATTTACCCCGGTCGGCACGCTGTCCGGCGGCGAGAAAAGCCGCCTGCGGCTGTGTATGCTGATGGGCGCCGACATAAACTTCCTGATCCTCGACGAGCCGACGAACCATCTCGACATCGCCAGCCGCGAATGGATGGAGG
>CAVCWF010000001.1:5880-7007 GCA_963605945.1 Lachnospiraceae bacterium | reverse complement strand
GGGGCAGGTCGAGCTTGACCTCCCCGGCTATGAGAGCTATTGGTGCTATGCCGAGCGCAAGGGCTATTCCGGCACCGCGATATTCACAAAGCACACACCGCTTTCCGTCAGCTATAATCTCGGCCTGCCGGAGCATGACACCGAGGGGCGCGTCATCACGCTGGAATACGATAACTTCTACCTTGTCTGCGTATACACGCCGAACGCGCAGGACGGCCTGAAGCGCATTGACTACCGCATGAGCTGGGAGGACGCGTTCAGGGATTATCTCACAGGGCTTGACGCGAAGAAGCCCGTGATAGTCTGCGGGGACATGAACGTCGCCCACAACGAGATCGATTTGAAGAATCCCAAGACCAATATCGGCAACCCCGGCTTCTCGTTTGAGGAGCGCGGCAAATTCACCGAGCTTCTGGACGCCGGATTTACCGACAGCTTCCGCTATCTCTACCCGGACAAGACCGACGCATATTCATGGTGGAGCTACCGCGCCGCCGCGCGCGAGCGCAATGTCGGCTGGCGCATCGACTATTTCGTCGTGTCCGACCGGCTGAGAGAGAAGATAAAGGACGCGTATATCCTGCCTGAGATAACCGGCTCCGACCACTGCCCCGTAGGGCTGGATGTGGCATGGTGAAGATAGGCAGTGTTGAGATAACCGGCCGCTTTACGCTTGCTCCCATGGCCGGAGTGTCGGATTTCGCGTTCCGTTCCGTGTGCATGGAGCAGGGCGCGGCACTGACGACGACGGAGATGGTCAGCGCGAAGGCGCTGGTTTATAAGGACGAAAAGACAAAATCGCTCCTGTATGTCCCGCCGGAGGAGCACCCCTGCGCCGTGCAGATCTTCGGCCACGAGCCGGAGATAATGGCCGAGGCCGCGGGCATGGCGCTGGAGTATTCGGGCGCGGATATCCTCGATATAAATATGGGCTGCCCTGTCGGGAAGGTCGTCAAATCCGGAGACGGCTCGGCGCTGATGAAGTCACCGGAGCTTGCGGGGCGGATAATCGAGGCCGTCACGGCCGCGGTGGATAAGCCCGTCACGGTCAAATTCCGCAAGGGCTGGGATAACGGCAGCGTCAACGCCATAGAGTTTGCGAAGATTTGCGAGCAGGCCGGAGCGTC
>CAVCWF010000001.1:0-5870 GCA_963605945.1 Lachnospiraceae bacterium | reverse complement strand
CGCGGTCCATGGCCGCACCCGCGCGCAGATGTACGCGGGGCGCGCCGATTGGGACATCATCCGCGACGTGAAGCGCGCCGTGAGCATCCCCGTCACCGCGAACGGGGACATTTTCACCGGCGCAGACGCGGAGCATATCCTGCGCTATACCGGCTGCGACCTTGCGATGATAGGCCGCGGCAGCTTCGGCAATCCGTGGCTGTTCGCGCAGGCGAACGCTGCGGCTGCCGGGCAGCCGGAACCGCCTCTTCCGCCGCTGAGCGAGCGGATGGACACGGCGTACCGCCAGATCAGGGCGCTGGCCGAATTCAGCGGCGAGCGCATCGCCTGCCTTGAGGCGCGGCATCATCTCCCGTGGTATCTGCACGGCGTCGCGCATTCGGGGTATTACAAGCAGCAGCTTGTCCATGTCGAGACGCTTGAAGACGTGGAGCCGATAATCGGCGGGATAAAGCACGATTTGGCATAGAACATGCAGGTCATGGAGGTGAAGTTGTGACCCGTGAGCAGGAGGCGCTGACCGTTCAGCGGGTGCTGGACGGCAACGCGGACGAATACGAAAAGCTGGTGCTGGAGTACCAGAAGAATGTGTATAACCTTGCCCTGCGCATGACCGGCGATCCTGAGGACGCGGCGGACATGGCGCAGGAGGCGTTCATAAAGGCGTATAACTCCCTCTCAGGTTACAGGGGGGACAGCAAATTCTCCGTCTGGCTCTACCGCATAGTTTCAAACGTCTGTCTTGATTTCCTGCGTGCGAAGAAGCGGAGACAGACGGTGTCTCTCAGCGTGACCGATGACGACGGCGAGGACACGGAGCTTGACATCGCGGACGAGAGCCAGTCGCCGGAGCGGATATTTGAGCGCGCCATGACGCGGGACGCGGTTCGCCGCGGCCTTGCGGCGCTGACGCCGGAATACAGGCAGATACTCATCCTCCGCGAGCTTCAGGGCATGAGCTATGAGGAGATCGCGGCGGTGCTTGGGCTGGAGAGCGGGACGGTAAAATCCCGCATTTTCCGCGCGCGGAAAAAACTTTGCGCGTTTCTGCTGCGCGACGGGAACATTTCCGGTTTTGCTCCGTCAAGCAATACAGAGGGGGTGAACTGCCATGACTGAATGTGAATACTATCAGCAGCTCATAAGCCAGCGGCTTGACGGCGAGCTGACTGCCGCGCAGGAGCATGAGCTGGCGGAACACCTGAGCCGCTGTGCGGATTGCCGCGCGGTCGACGCGGCGTTCCGGGCGCTGTCGGATGGCTTTGCCGACTGCGCGGAGGATGCGCCCGCAGACCTGTGCGAAAACGTGATGGGCGAGATCCGCCGTGAAAATATCAGAAAAACCAACAAGCGCAGCTCGAAGCGCACATGGCGCAGTCTGCTTGCAACGGCGGCGTGCTTCGCGCTTATCTGCGCGGCAGCGGCCACGGCTCTGCCGATGCTCGCGCGTTCGAGCGCGTCGACAGCGGCGGCGCAGTCGGCGGACACCGCCAACGAAACCACGGGAAGCGGCGCAGAGGCCGCCATGCCCGCAGACATCGCCCCGGCGGAGGAACCGGAGAGCGCAGAGGAGCAGCGCGCGAAGGTGGACGGGTCGATGCTGTACACCATAGAGAGCGCGAGCGAAGCTGGCGCGGCCTCGTACAGCGTCAGCGACGATGAGCTCGACCGCTTTGTCGGGATGCTCTCAGACGGCGCGTCGGAGTCGGCGATGCCCGAAACCGGGGCGGACGAGAGCTGTATCGTCGGGTCAGAGCATAACAATGTGTACGTTTATATATACGGCGGCCGCGTGTTATATTCCACCGACGGCGGGGAGACCGTGTACGAAAGTACGGTTTCTGCCGAGGGCATAAACGAAATTTTGGCATTTTTTGCAGGTTAATAGGAATTTTCCTGCGCTTTATACCTTGAAAAGCCGTGATTGTTATGTTATAATCAGGCCGTAAGATATTGTTTTCAGGCAGGGATACCTGAAAAAAGCGCAAGGAGAGATTTTTTTTGAAACGTGGGAAAGTTTCCAATAATGTAATTCGCCGTCTTCCGAGGTATCTCCGTAAGCTCGACGAACTAGAGAAGAGCGGCATCAGCCGCATTTCTTCAGGCGAGCTTGGACAGCAGCTTGGACTGACGCCGTCACAGATACGTCAGGATTTCAGCTGCTTCGGTGAGTTCGGACAGCAGGGCTATGGCTATAACGTCGCGGCTCTCCGCGACCAGATCGCAGGCATACTCGGCATGGATCGCGGCTATAAGGCCGTGCTCGTCGGCGTCGGCAACATCGGCCGCGCGCTGATGGACAACTTCTGCTTCAGCGAGTGGGGCTTCCATCTTGCCGCCGCTTTCGACGTCAAGCCCGACCTTATCGGCACAAAGTTCAATGATGTTGAGATACACGGCATGGATGAGCTGGTCGGCTATCTGGAGAACAACGATATTGACGTCGCGGTTCTGACGGTTCCTAAAGAGGCCGCCATTCCCGTAACCAAGATCCTTACCGACAACGGCATCGAGGCTATCTGGAACTTCACGAACGTCGAGCTTACCGAGCCGAACAGCCCCACCATTGTGGAGAACATCCATTTCTCGGACAGTCTGCTTTCTCTGAGCTACTTCGTGTCTGAGCGCAACGACGAGAAGCGCGCCCGCGCGGCGAGAGTTGAGCGCCAGCAGTAAGCTTTGAAAACTGAGACGATCAAATCATGCAGGAGCGTTTGCTCCTGCATGATTTGCTAAATTAGGAGGTTCATATGGCTGACACTATTGCCGCCATTGCGACGGGGACGCAGGTGTCCGCGATAGGTATAATCCGCCTCTCCGGAGACAAGACTCTTGAAGTAATAGACCGGGTATTTTTCCCGCACAGCGGCAGAAAAATGTCCGAAAGCGCTGACCGCAGGCTGATCTTCGGCGAGCTGCGCGACCGTGAGGGCGAGCTGCTGGACGTATGCCTGTGCACGATAAGCCGTGCGCCGCACAGCTACACCGGGGAGAACACGGCGGAGCTTCAGTGTCACGGCTCGCCGACGGTCCTTCGCGCGGCGCTCGACGAGCTATTCGCGCTCGGTGCGCGGCAGGCGGCGCCGGGCGAGTTCACGAAGCGTGCCTTCCTGAACGGGCGTATGGAGCTGTGCGCGGCGGAGGCCGTGGCCGATATCATCGACGCCGAGACCGTCGAGTGCGCCAAGAATGCCGCCGGGCAGCTCTCCGGCGCTATAAGCCGCAGGGTGGACGGAATATATTCCGCATTGACCGATATCAGCTCGCACTATCACGCGGTGCTCGATTATCCGGACGAGGATATTGAGGATTTCCAGCTTGAAAGCTACACCGGTAGCCTGACGTCCGCGCTCACGGAGCTTGAGCGGCTGCTGCAAAGCCATGAGCGCGGCAAGCTTATGACCGGCGGCATCCCCGCCGCGATAGCCGGCCGCCCCAACGCCGGCAAAAGCTCGCTTCTGAACGCCCTTCTGGGCTATGACCGCGCGATCGTCACCGCAATTCCGGGCACCACGCGCGACACCATTGAGGAGAAGCTGCGTATAGGCCGCCTGACGCTGCGCATTATCGACACCGCGGGCATCCGCGACACGGACGACGAAGTGGAGCGTCTCGGCGTTGAGCGCAGCCGCGCGGCGATGGGCAAGGCGGAGCTTGTCATTGCCGTCGTGGACGGCAGCGGCGAGATAACGGATGAGGATCGTGAGGTGATCGCGCAGGCCGAAGCTGCGCCGAAGGGCATTGTCGTCCTGTCAAAGCGCGATATCGCAGAGCCGGACGCGGAGATCACGACGGCGCTGCCGGTTGTGTCGCTCAGCTCCGTCACCGGAGAAGGAGTGGATGAGCTGGAGCGCGTTATCTCGGAGCAGTTCCCGCTGCCGGAAGTCCCGGCGGGCGAGATACTCACGAACGTCCGTCAGGCGGACGCGGTGAAGCGCGCGATCGAATATATGCGCAGCGCGCTGGACGCGATGCGCGCCGGAATGACGCCGGATATCGTCCTGACGGAGACGGAGGGAGCAATGTCGGCGCTCGGCGAGCTGAGCGGGCGCACCGTGCGCGAGGATGTAACAAACAGAATATTCCAGCGCTTCTGTGTCGGAAAATGAGGAGAGTATATGGGCTATAAAGAGCTTGACATGGCGGCGTACAAGCGCCGCGCGCATTTTGATTATTTCAGGTCGCTGGCATATCCGTACGCCGGCGTGACCGTTGAGGTCGACATTTCCCGCCTTGTACCGACGCTGAAGGCGCATGGCCTGCCGTTTTTCCTGCCGGTGCTGTACTGCGCGGTGCGCGCGGCAAACTCCGTGCCGGAGTTCAGGCAGCGCATCCACGGGGACTCCATCGTCGAGTACGACTACTGCGAAGGCTCGTACACCGTCGCCCTGCCGGATGAAACATACTGCTATTGCACGCCGAAAACCGACCTGCCCTTCGACCAGTTTCTGGACTATACGCGCGAGGCACAGCGCCGCGCGGTCGAGGAGCCGAGCATCGAGGAACAGGACGAGGCCGATTCGCTGCTGTTTATAAGCTGCATCCCATGGGTGTCGCAGACGGCGGTCGTGCAGCCGGTGCCGTCCCCGGCGGACTCAAACCCGCGCATCACATGGGGCAAATACTTTGAGCGCTGCGGGAACGTGTACCTGCCTGTCTCCGTGCTGTGCCATCACGCGCTGGTGGATGGGCTGCACATCGGGCGTTTCTACGCGGCGCTTGACCGCGAGATATCGAAGCTCTGCGACGAGATAGAGGGAAAGAACCGGGCGTATAATTGTCTTGAGCGCAGTCCGCCGTTTTGGACTACGCTCAAGTGATTATATGTAAAATATCAAGATCATTGCCAAACATGCGGAGAACGCAGGCTTTATCCTTGGCTCTGCCGAGGCGTCGCTCGCCGCATATGATCTCTGTACCGCATTGGCATACGGTTGATGTGGTTATATAGTAGCAGACCGGCGCGGAATTGTGCTGAAGAATCTGCAAACTAAGGATGAAAATTCTGTGAATTGACCGGCGCAGGGAGACGACGAAATGGATGTCATATACAAGGACGGCGCGGTGGTTCTGGCCATAAAGCCCGCCGGGGTGCTCAGCACCGACGAGCCGGGCGGGATGCCGGAGCTGCTGAGAGCGGAGCTGAATACGGATGAGATACGCACGGTGCACAGGCTGGACAGAGTCGTTTCCGGGCTGATGCTGCTTGCGCGCTCAACCTCCTGCGCCTCCGAGCTGTCACGCCAGATACGGGAAGGGGAGTTCCATAAGGAATATCTTGCCGTTGTGCACGGCGTGACGGCGGCTTCGGGGGAACTGCGCGACCTCATGTACCGCGATAAGGCACGGCGCATGAGCTTCGTCACGGATACGCCCGCCGTGGGTGTGCAGGAGGCGCGGCTCGAATACGATACGCTGGAGAGCGCCGCCGGACTGAGTCTTGTCCGCGTAAGGCTCATCACGGGGCGGACGCACCAGATACGCTGCCAGTTCGCGTCCCACGGCTGGCCGCTGGTCGGCGAGCGGAAATACGATGTCAACGACGATAACTGCCCGATCGCGCTGTGGTCGCATCGGCTGTGTTTTACGCACCCTGTGACGGGGAAGCGGATGGATTTCGCTGTGCAGCCGCCGGAGACCTATCCGTGGACGCTGTTCGCCGCGGCGCGGGAAAATTAAAAACTGAGCCGAAAGATTCTTTGAAACTCTCGGCTCAGTTTTACATATTGCATAAAAATAGCACCCCGAAAAAATCGGGGTGCTGGCACGCCGTAAGGGATTCGAACCCCTGACCTTCTGGTCCGTAGCCAGACGCTCTATCCAGCTGAGCTAACGGCGCTTATCGCTTAGCGCCTTAGTATATTAGCACA